>JBFWYF010000656.1:0-4767 GCA_050186685.1 Pirellulaceae bacterium | reverse complement strand
CCCATGTCACGCTGCCTCGAGTTGGCCTGCTGTTTGGCCGTCGTCGCCCTGTCGGCTTCCGCTGCGGAATTCACCACCGAGACGTCCGACGAGGGCGTTACCGTCAAAGTCGATGGTCAGCTGATGACCCGCTACCTGGTCAAGTCCGGAGCCAAGCCCATCCTCTGGCCGGTGATCGGTCCCACCGGCAAGGAAATGACCCGCGGTTACCCGATGCGTCCAGCCTTGCCCACCGAGAAGGCCGATCACCCTCATCAGCGATCGTTCTGGTTCACGCACGGCAAGGTGAATGACATCGATTTCTGGAGCGAACAAAAGAATCATGGCAATATCGTGCACCGTGAGTTCCTCCGCGTCGCCGGCGGCCCCCACGCCGTCATTGCCACCCGTAATGACTGGGTTGGACCGGACGGCAAAAAGGTCTGCGAGGACGAACGGACTTTTACCTTCGGCGCCGACGCCAAGTCCCGGTGGGTGGATGTCGACCTGGTAGTGAAGGCCACCGACGGCGATGTCGTGTTTGGCGATACGAAGGAAGGTGCGTTTGGAGTCCGTGTCGCTGGCACGATGGACGTGACCTTCAAGAAGGGTGGCCAGATCGTCAACAGCGAGGGCGACACGAACGAAGCCGCCTGGGGCAAGCCAGCAGCCTGGGTGGACTACCATGGCCCTGTGGAAGGCGAAACGCTGGGCATCGCCATCTTAAACCACCCGTCCAGCTTCCGATACCCGACGCGGTGGCACGTCCGCACGTACGGGCTGTTCGCTGCGAATCCGTTTGGGCTGCACGACTTCCTGAACTCGAAAGATGTCGACGGGGCCCACACTATCAAGTCAGGCGAAAGTATGTTGCTCCGCTACCGGGTGCTCTTCCACCAGGGCGACGAGAAAGAAGGTCAGGTCGCGGAATCGTTCAGGCAGTATTCGAGCCAGAAGTAGGATCTAGTTTGTCTGGGAGACGGGGAGACGGCTACGCCGGAATTGCGTGGACAGCACATCACGGCGTCCGCGCAATCGCGTAGCCGAGTCCCGCTCTGTATCTCGTCGGCATTCGGCGGATGGCGCGCCGTGTGGCAGACCGCACCGGTACCCTCTATCCCTGCCTTTCCATTTTTCCCATTCTACGCCATCAAAGCTAATCGGTTCAGTTTGCCGATATAAAGGTTGCCGCGTGAGGTCTGCGGTGGCCGGGCGCTGCGCGTCCCCCGTGGGGGGTTGGAGGGAGCCAGGGGCTGACGGCGCCAGCGAGTCCGCCGGGGGTGACTTCGCGTCGCTTGTCCTTCTTTGCAAGATCGCGTGGGTGCGGGAAACGCGAATCTGTCTGGGATCATCACCACTGACCGACGGAGAAGGTATGCAGATCCAAGATCTTGCGGACTTGAGGAAGTATGTCCGCCATACGATATGCGAGCATCACGAGTTAGAAGCAGACGCCTTTGAAGTATCGGAGAGAATTTTGGTTCGCAATGGCCGTCCTTGCGGCATTTTCTTTTGTCTGCATGGGCCACGGAGCGTGCGGCTGACGGCCATTTGGGAAACGGAGCGCAACACGATCTTGTTTTATGGTTCCGCGGGGCAGAGAGTGCAGACCACTCAGTTGACGGCGGCTCCGAAACTCGAGTTACAGGTCGCCTGAACGAGTTGGTATCGAGAGGGATTGACAAACGGCAAGCAAGTGAACATATTTTCACATCTGTTCGCTTGACCACATATTCATGGAGGGAGCACATGCTGGTTCTATCGCGGAAAGAGCGAGAGCGGATTCGGCTCGGGGACTCGATTGTCTTGACGGTGGTTCAGGTATCGGGAGACCGGGTGCGTATCGGCGTGGAAGCGCCGGCCGATGTGCTGATCCTGCGGGACGAGTTGGAGTCGTTTGCCGCACATGGCGAACGGGGGGTTGCGGTACCGGAGGGATCCTCGGATTGAGGCGATGCGTGAAGCGCGGCTCGGTTCGGGCGTTATTCGGCCAGGGATTCCCAGGCTCCGATAAGTAATTCGGCTGCGGCATCGATATCCTGTTCCGAGGTATACCATCCGACGCTAAGCCGGACAGTGCCTCGGGCGGCGTGTGCGGACAGACCGATGGCATCCAGGGTCGCTGACAGGCGCACGTCGCCGCTGTGGCAGGCCGAGCCGGTGGAGGCCATGATTTCGGGGACACGCGTGAGCAGTTCGCCGCCCGACACGCCCGGGAAGGCGACGCTCAGCGTGTTCGGCAAGCGCGGTGCCTCGGCGCCATGGACTCGGAGCGGCAGCGAAATGCCGGCCTGCAATCGATCCCGCAGTCGGTCGCGGAGCGCAGTCAGCCGCACCTGGCTTTCGGCGAGCGCCAGCGCGACCAGGTTGGCAGCGTGACCGAGGCCCGCCAGGTACGCCGTATTCTCGGTCCCGGGACGAAGCCCTCCTTCGTGTCCGGCGCCGTGGAGCAGTGGTTGCAGGGCGACACCCCGCCGCACGTACAGCGCCCCGACGCCCTTCGGCGCATAAATCTTGTGCCCCGCGACGGTGAGCAAATCGACGCCCAGCTCTTCGACTGACGCCGGGATCTTGCCAACTGTCTGGGCAGCGTCCGTGTGGAACAGGACCTCGCGTTCCCGGCAGATCCGAGCCAGTTCGCGGATGGGTTGGACCGTCCCGATTTCGTTGTTGGCGTGCATGATGCTGACTAACCGCGTGTTGGGTCGCAGCGCCGCGCGGACAGCCGATGGATCGACGACACCCTGGGCGTCGCAGGGGACCTCCGTCAGCTGGCATCCCAGCCGCTGCAAATATCGGGCGGGTTGGGCCACCGCCGGATGCTCGAAGCGGGAGATGATCAGATGCCCGTCGAACGGCGGCGCGGATCGCGCCATCACGCCCCAGAGGGCCAGGTTGTTGCTTTCCGTTCCCCCGGACGTGAACACGATCTCGCTGCGGTCAGCGCCAGCAGGGCAGCCACCTGTCCCCGTGCGTCTTCCAGGGCTTCGCTGGCCGCTCGGCCCAAGGCATGAGGGCTGGATGGATTCCCGTAGTGCTCCGCGAGAAACGGCAGCATGGCTTCCTGGACGCTGGGAGCGATGGGCGTCGTGGCGTTGTAGTCCAGATAGATGCGGCGCATGAAACCTCCGGCGGGCAAGTCCAATCGGCGGGAGTTCCGCGAGTGGCGAGTCTAACCGTTCACCACGGCGGTTCCCAGGGCCGGGCCTCGGGACGTGGCTCAATTTCGGGGCGTGGCACTTGCCAACCATCGTTCACCGGCTGCCTCCCATTCCGCCGCGCGCGTGTCCCAGTTGCACGCCGCCTGAACCGCGGTGGCCTGACGGTACTGGCGCGCCGTAAACGCCTCCGGTCCGTCGCGGCGGAAAGTAAGCACCTGGTCGACCGCATCGACATAATCCCGCTCGAAGTCGGCGACTGAGCGGTTTTCGTTCGCAGGAGCGACAAGCGTCGCCCAGCCCTGGCACGTTTCCGGTAGAGCGCCGCGGTCGCTGGTCACGACCCACGCTCCGGCGGCGAGTGCCTCCAACACCGCGATGCAGCTGGTTTCCGCAAAGCTATTTGGATAGGCCAGGACGTGTACCGCGCCGAGCCGCTCGGCAAGCACGTTCTGACCGACCGAGCCGTGATACGTGGCCCCCGCCAGGCCACGGCACCGCGCATAAAGGGACTGGTAGGGGTCCCGCGACTCGGGGTCGAAATAGACCTGCAGACTCGAGTAAATATGCAGCTCGCAAGTGGGGTGGCGCCCCTGGATGGCGGGAAAGCAATTCAGCAGATGGTCCAAACCTCGAAATGGCGTGCTGGTATAAGCGAGCTTGGGCACGCCCGCTTTTGCCTCGTAGAACGACGCTTCCGTCCGCCAACGCCCGGCGAACGCAGGCGCCACGGCATTCCGCAAGACCTCCGACTGCGACTCCGACACGCCGAGTTCCACTCGATATGTGGTACGCTGCCAGTCAGAAACACAGACGATACGGTTCCAGACGGCCCGCAGCTGCGGGTCTCGCAGCCCCCACACAGCCGGCTGGTTCGTCGCGTGTTGCACCCATAACACCACACATAAGGTGCTCGGTACATACTTTCGCAGCTCCCGCCCCAGTTCGGCGGGGCCGTTCAACACGACGACAATCGTGTTCGGCGGGCGAATCAGAGCGTGTCCGAAGTGTTCCTGGGGCACACACCGCACTCCCTGGACCGTGCCAGTCCGGGAAGTCCCGGTGACGGCCGCCACCTCATGGCCACGGCGCGCCAGCGCCACAGCGAGGTAACAGAGCGCGGATTGCGACCCCCCGAGCGGCCGCTCGCTCGGTGTCGCGATGTCGTATTCCCAGGGCAAGGCATCCAGGAATACCCAGTTCATATCGACCCTCTTGTAAGAAACAGTGGGCCCGCTCCGTGCGGTCCGCTCGGTCCGAGCGTTACCGGTTCCCGACACAAGACCGGCACGCTTTGGGCCGGGTGGGGCCAGTCGGCACCTGCGCCGCCGCGGCCCGGCGGACCACTCTCGGCGGAGGTACACCATTTGCGACAGCGTATCCCTGGCACGTGGCCGCCGGTACCCCCGCAAGAGCACTCACGATCGCTTTGGGAGATGAGACATGGAACAGCGCCGCTCAGAAGTCTGGGAGCCGGGTATCCCCGCGCCGCCGCGCAGTTCCGACACGGTGCGAAACGATGTCCTAGTTCCCGCGGAACTCGTGCCTGATTCCGACGCGATGCCGCGAGACACGTCGGAGGCTTCCCGCCTGAATGTCACGTTGCCGCTAGTCCTGTTTCTGCTCACCT
>JBFWYF010000655.1:0-4769 GCA_050186685.1 Pirellulaceae bacterium | reverse complement strand
GTCAAAGCGGCTGGCACTCAGCTGCTGAACCCAGTCGGCAATCTGGTTCGCCGTGGTCCGGCCTTTCGACGGGGGATCCTCCCCCAGCGCGACCGCAGGCCGCCCGCCCCAGACGGATAGCGCAGCAAGCCCTAGCGCGAACACTAACAAACGCAGCATGATTGCCTCTCACGGTCTCCGGGCGACGAAGGATTACCGCATCGACTTCGAGACACTTCCATTCTCATGACCTGCGGGTATTCCCGCCAGTCGAAAACGGCGGTTTCCTCCCCCGAACCAGACTCGCCCGCTCTGCGAAAGCTTCCTAAAATGACGCCATGAAGAACTCCGCCCCCGCCAAAACTCGACCCGACCGTGCGACTGTGTTCTTAGGTTCCTCACTCGCCATCGCCGGGATCCTGGTCCTGTATCTGGCGGTTTTCCACCGGAATGGGCACGCCGAACCCGACCAACTGGCCCAGCAGACCCGCATTTCACCACAGAATTACTTTGATGGCCAGCAAGCCCATCGTTACCTCGAGCAACTCTGTGCGCTGGGGTCCCGCACCAGCGGTACCGATGGCATGGCCCGTCAACAGCAGTTGTTGACCGATCACTTTACGAAACTCGGAGCCACGGTATCGCGTCAGTCTTTCCAGGTCCGGCATCCGGAACAGGGCACTCCCGTCGAACTGGCGAATTTGATCGTGGAGTGGCATCCCGAGCGTACGACGAGGATTCTTCTTTGCGCCCACTACGACACACGCCCGTATCCCGATCGGGATGCGCGTCGGCCGCGAGGTTTATTCGTGGGGGCGAACGACGGGGCCAGCGGAGTCGCCGTGCTGATGGAACTGGGCCAGCATATGGCCCGGCTGGACGGCCCCATCGGCGTCGATTTTGTTTTGTTCGACGGCGAGGAACTCGTGTATGACGACCAGCGCGACAGTCAGTATTACTTCCTGGGTTCAACCCATTTCGCAACGGTCTATGCTCGCACGCCTCCTCCCATCCGCTATGTTTGCGGCGTGCTGCTCGACATGGTCGGCGATGCCCGTCTCGAGCTCTACAAAGAAAAAAACAGCTTGCACCATGCGCGGGACGTGGTGAACGAAGTGTGGAGTACAGCCCGGCGGCTGGGGGTGTCGGAATTCATCGATCGGCCGCGCCACGAGATTCGGGACGATCATCTACCGTTGAACGAGATCGCGCGCATTCCCACGTGCGACATCATCGATTTCGATTATCCGCGGCCCTTGCGGCTGTCGTACTGGCACACCGAAGCCGACCGTCCCGACAAGTGCTCTCCCGCATCCCTCGCCAAAGTCGGATGGGTGATCTCGGAGTGGCTCAAGTCCCGGCAGACCGCGAATTGATCGGGTCCCGGCGTCGTCTTTGCGCCGAGTGAGCAAATGTACGGCCGAGCGCGGATCAGATCGTACTTTGCTTGGCGAAGTTCACATTCACTCCGCCAAAGGGCACAACCCCATAAATGCCCCGCGTAAACACGAGTTCGATAAACTCGTCGATGCGCAGAATGGGCGACTTCGGGACCACGACGACGTCGTTGTCCCGCAGCCACACGTTGTCGCTGGGCAGCGGTGTCGCCCCCACGAACACCCCGCGAATATCCAGTCGCGTGGCCATGAGTTGCCAGTTGTCGTCCCGGCGGAACACCACAATCTCGCGGACATTACCGCCGTTGATGAAACCGCGCGCCAGTGCCAGTGCTTGGATGGCAGTGATCGGCTGGTTCAATTCATACTGTCCCGGCTGATTCACCTCGCCGACCACCCAGACGAACCGTGGCGCCCGTTGGCGCAGCGTGACGGTCACCTCGACTCCACGCCCGACGAGTTGCTCGTAGCGGGCGTTTACCTCTGCCTGCAACTCGTCCATGGTCAGCCCCTGAGCCGGGACCGAGGCCAATCCCACCAGCTGCACCGTCCCGTCGGGCGACACGACCGCCGAACGCGTCTGGCCGCCTGAGCCGAAGCGTGCGTCCACGGCGGAGCGCAAATCCTCCAGCTTGGTATTCGTCTTCAGCGGAGTCACCGAGAACCGTGGATTCTTGAGAAACACCTGGTACTGGTTTTCGAGCTCGTCTTCCACTTCCTGCAACGTCCGTCCGATGACCGGCACGGGATCGATCCAGGGCATGTTGATGGTGCCATCCGGCTGCACCGTCAGTCCTCGCCCCAGACTGATATCGCCTCGGCGGATGGCCAGTTCCTCGTCCTCGGAGAACGACTCGATTACGATCTCGTCGCCCACGACGAGCCGGTACTTGCCTACGATCTCCTCATGCGTGAACCGGTACACGAACTCGAGTTCATCGTCCACGCGGAGACGGTATTCACCCACGTGGGGCGAGCGTGCGGGACCCAGGTACTCGCCCTGCGCGAACTGCTCCCACGACAAGGGGTGTGCCGAACGCCAACTCGGCTCACCACATGGCGGCCGGCAGGAACTGGCATCGACCCCTTTCAAGACACGCGTCGGAGGCGGGCAGAACTGGCAGAGGGCCACGGCAGCGTCTGCCGCCCGCGCTGGTACGTCTTGGCTACTCACCGCGTGCGCCGCTCGGGCAAGAGCCGCCGCAAACTGCCGCGGGCTGGATTTCAATTCCACGCCGCCCTCGAGTGCCGGAACGTCCCGCGCTTCGACGCTCGCGCCCCGCACGGCCACGCGCGGATGCGATGCCCCACGAAACCACGGGCAGGACAGGGTGCCCAGCACGATTGTGCCAGCTACCAATAAGAGCCACGATGCCAATCGTCGCTTCATCGCTGCACTCCACCCAGGCTGCCGCGTTCGAAGGTTGCTTTATCGACCCAGTAAACCGCCGAGCCATTCGTAGCGGTCGTCACCTGCGGCTGCCCCCGATCCACTCGATCCTGGGCCAGCTGCCAATGCGCCAGGGAGCGGGTCGCCCACTCCAAATCTCCTAGACGCTGATGGACCACCGACAGGTTGCGCCAAGTCTCGGCATGCGGCTGGACCGCGACGCTCAACTGCAGGAGGTCGCGTGCTTCCCTCAACCGCCCTTCGCGGGCCAGGATGACCGCCAGTTCATTCGCCGCCAGGGCATGTTGGTCGTGGATGCGGAGAGTCGAGCGGAAGCAGATTGTTGCCGTCGAGAGATGCGCCCGCCGGGAATCGGCCGATGCTTCGGCCTGGGCGAACGAGAGCTTGCCGAGTGCGTACAGGGCCTCGGCCACCGGCTCGAGATGCCTGCCCGCTCGAGCGAAGTGGGTAACAGCAAAGTCACTGTATCGCCGTAGCGCCTCGGCGGGCGCTACAGCATCCGCCGGGGACTTCAGAACCGGCGTGCGATGCCGTGCCACCACGTCGGCGACATCCAGCTGCGAGGGAGCACTGCCAGCGCGGGGAATGAAGTCCGGCGCTTCGCGCAGCGCCTGGAAAGCGGCGGCCAAGTCGTCGCTATGGGCGTGGGTATCGTTCAGCGAGTCCAGTGCGGCAGCCAACTCGTACAAGGTCGCTTCGAGCCGTCGACGGGCGAGGAATATCGCACCTCGATTCGCCAGCACCGACGCTTCGTGGATCTGGCGATGCGCAATTTCGAGCGCCGGGGCCAAGGCGGCACGAGCGGCCGGGGACAACGGCCGTTGTACATCTTCGGCCTGCTCCGCCCGGGCAGTCGCCTTGGCCGAGGTCCCCTCGGCAGCGGTCTGTAATGTCTCCGCCGACGTGGCTTCGCCGGCTGCCTTCGGAGGTACTGGAGACTCGGTCGAACTCGCCACTTGCGAACTCGCAGCCGCTTCGATAGGCAACGGCTCATCCAGTTCTTCGGCGACCCGATCCTCGATCGGACGCTTCAATACCGATACTTCCGCCACTTGTGTCTGTGGCCAGCTGGTCGACGCGGGCAGGGACATGGATTCCGCCACCGGCGGCAACCGGTACATGCCTACCGCGTCGCGCGAGCCCTGCGGCCGCCAGACCGTCGATATCAGGCGGTGAGCCGCGGGTGAGTAGCCGTTCGGGATCCCGAAAGAACGGACAGGTTGCCAGCCGTGACGAGCGGCCAGTCTCGGCGGCAACTCCGCACGCCTGGCTCGCGCGACGAGTATTCCCGCCGTCGTAGCCAGGGCAGTGGCCGTCACCAGTCCGCAAACTGTGTAAAACAGATAGCCAGGCTTCATCGTGCATCCGTGCGCTGGTCGATTCGAGCCGCTGCCCGACGCTCCTGGGGCATCGCGACTTTCCACCCATCGACTGACGCGAGAGCGCGAATTGACCAAAAGCGGTTTGCCGCGGATTCGCCGGGAGCCGAGTGCCGCGACAGTCGCTACAGCCCCGACGGCCGAGCACGCCGGAGGCGCGAAATCCTGGCAATCCGCAAACTCGCGACGCCAAGCGGAAGATGCGCGTCACGCGGTCAGCCCGCTGACCGCAGGCCCAGAATGGGCGTAGGGCGATCAGAACGACGGACGACTACTCGCCGCTCGGCCCGGCACTGGCCGCGACGCGTGGCGATCGTACGATACCTACGGTCTTTAACAGCTCGTCCAGCGCGACGCTGCACTTCTGTACGATGGCGTCCCGAGTCATACCGCTGAACGAAGCCGGATGCGGATCGGCAGAAACCGATCCTTTGTAGCCCATTTCGTGAAGCAACGCGATCACAGAACCGTTATCGACGGAGCCCGTCAAAGTTGGATTCAACCGCTGTTGATCTGTAATCGGACCGCTCGTGACGTCCGGAGGGGCCTCGGCCATACGCACCGACACAATGCGGTCCGCCCCCAGGCTTTTCAGCTGATCCA
>JBFWYF010000654.1:0-4769 GCA_050186685.1 Pirellulaceae bacterium | reverse complement strand
CCGCCGGTCCCCTGGCGGCTCTGCGCCCTCCCCCAGTGTGGCCCACCGGTCCCCTGGCGGCTCTGCGCCCTCCCCCAGTGTGGCCCACCGGTCCCCCGGCGGCTCTGCGCCCACCTCGCTCCACCCCCTCCCGTCCTGCGGCAAGCGTCCGCCCGGGGCAGCCCCCATTCTAGCGAACGTCACTACTCACTGACTTATCGGCCCGCGGCGTGCGACGGCAAACGCTGATTCAGGTAGTCAATCAGTGTTTCCGCCAGCGGACGACGCGTGTCGACCAGGAAGTATTCGCACCGATTACGACCGGCAATGTCTTGCAGCTGAGTCAAGAATCGCTCCACCGCCTGAAGATACGACTGCCGCAACTCGTCAGGCCGAGCCAGCAACTCGGCCGGCGCTTCGAGCCCCTGAAACTTGACGAGCCCGTCCAGTTCGAAAGTCAGCTCGTCATGGTGCAGCACCGGGAACAACACCACTTCGTGCTGGTTGTACCGCAGGCGTTGCACGGTCGATTCCAAGCCGGCCAGATCCCCAAAGAAGTCGCTCAGAATCACGATCAGTTCACGGCGGCCAATCTGGCCAATGAACTCGTGCAGGCAATTCCCCAGATCTGTCTTGGCGGCCGAGCCGCACTGGTCCAGATGTTGAGCCATCTTCACCAGCTGCCCAGGGGAATTGCTGGGTGTGACGAATCCCCGCAGCCGCTCGTCGAAAGTCGCCAGCGACACCTTGTCACTTTGCCGCACGATACCGAAAGCCAGGGTCGTGGCGAGACGCGTGGCATAGGTCCATTTTTGCTCCGGGCCCACTCCGTACTGCATCGACGCGCTGGTATCCACAACCAGGTGGCAGACGAAGTTCGTCTCGAGTTCGTACTGTTTGACGAAGTACTTGTCCCGGTTGAAATAGACTCGCCAATCGATGTGCCGGGGGTCATCGCCCAGCACGTACTCCCGGTGCCCCGCGAACTCGACGGCGAATCCCGACAAAGGAGAACGGTGCGCCCCCGCCAGATTCCCGACAACTAATCCACGAGGCTCGAGGCGGCGGTTCGCCACGCGACTCAGGACGGCGGGATCGAGGTATTTGGAGAGCAGCGGTGGCCGCATGGATTGGTCTACGTTGGGTCGAAGGTCACGGATTACCGCCGGCCGGCCCACTCAGGCGGCCGGACGTTCATAGGTGCGGTCGGCCGGCACGGACTCCATCAGCATCTCGACAAGCTTCTCGTTGCTGATGCCCTGGGACTGAGCTGTGTAGTTCCCGGCCAGCCGATGCCGCAGCGCCGGCTTGGCCACGGCCTGGACGTCGGCGACGGACGCGTGGTAGCGCCCGTGCAGGATCGCGCGGGCCTTGGCGCAAGTGACCAGAGTGAGCACGCCCCGCGGTCCTGCTCCCCAGCTCATTAAGCGGTTGACGAACTCGGGTGCTTCCGGCTCTCCGGGCCGGGTGGCGCGGACCAGCGCCCAGCTGTAGCCGAGCACTTGATCGCTGATGGGAACCCGCAACACGAGGTCCTGCATCTGGAGGATCTGGTCGCCGCTGACGCATGACACAATCTCGCCCAGTTGGCCCGTCGTCACGCGGCGAGCGATGTCCCACTCTTCGGCACCGGACGGATACGCCATCCGCACGTAGAGCAGGAACCGGTCGAGCTGCGCTTCGGGCAGCGGATAGGTGCCTTCCTGTTCGAGCGGATTCTGGGTAGCCAGGACAAAGAACGGCGCCGGCAAACGATGCGCCTCGCCACCCGCGGTGACCTGCCGCTCCTGCATGGCTTCCAGCATCGCCGCTTGCGTCTTGGGCGGCGTCCGGTTGATTTCGTCCGCCAGGATCAGATTGGCGAACAAAGGCCCCGGCAGGAACCGATATGCCCGGGCGCGCGTCTCGGGGTCTTCCTGAATGACCTCGGTTCCGGTCACGTCGCTCGGCATCAAGTCCGGCGTGAACTGAATGCGTTTGAACGTCAAGTGGAGCGAGCGGGCCAGCGAGCTGACCAGCAACGTCTTGGCCAGCCCGGGAACTCCTTCCAGGAGCGCATGGCCACGCGCGAGCATGGCGATCAGGACCTGCTCGATCACGTCGGCCTGTCCGACAATCACCTTCGACAATTCGAGGCGAATTCGCTGGAAAGCATCGTGACACTGTTGAACGGCGGCCACATCGTCGGCAGGACCGGGCATCGGGGTGGGCATGAGCAATCAATCAGGTGGGAAGGAGTCGAAAGCCAACGGAATGATTTCCTCGGCGATCCTACGCGGAGGCAATCTACATGGCCTCGAAGTATCGTCGCAAGCGTTCTTCATAGCCACGCGGTGGAGGCCGGCGAGCGCCACCGCGGACTGCCTCCTGCAGCGCGGGAGGCAGTTGCAGGAACCAGGGATCCCGCTCGTAGCGGCGAGCGCTCGGTACATTATCGTTCGCGCCCGTCGCGGCACCAAACTTTGTGTCCTGGTTGCGCACGGCGCTGGACAGCCGGGCACGCTGCTGTTCGCTGGCGTCGTCCGCCGCTCCCGAACCGTCTCCCGTATCCGCTGCCGAGGTTTGGCCTGCCGGCGACTTGCTGGCATCGGCGTCGGCCAGCTTGGAACCGCTCGGAGCTCCTTCCTGGCTGGTGCCCGCTTCGGAGCTGGCCGTCGCCGACGCTTCGGCATCCGCCTGCGTTGCTTCGCTGCTCGCGGATTTCAAGGCCGATTGTACTTCGGACATGGCCTTCTCGATGGCACGCAGGGCTTCGTTGGCGGCCTCGCTCCGTTGTTGCGCATCCGTCGACTGCTCGAGCGTCTCCTGCGACTGGGCAACCGACTCGCGCGCTCGTTCCAACTGTTCTTGGACGGCCGGATTGGCCTGCGGTTCTTTCGCCGCCTGGTCGATTTGCCGGGCGACCTCCTGCTGCGTGGCCCGAGCACGATCGACTTCGCTTTTCGCGTCACGAGCAACCTGCTCCTGCAAGGGACGAGCGTCCGCCAGCTGCCGTTCGAGTTGCTTGAGTCGCGCTGCTTCCGCCGGCGTCAGCGAAGATCCGGGCGGTGCGTCCGATCCGGCTTGCGACTGCTGCGCCGCCTCGCGTAATGCCGCGATGACCTCTTCCTGACGGGCCAAAGCCTCTTCCCGGTTCCCCTCGAACAGTTGCAGTTCCGCGTCCCGGGCTGCCGTCTGTGCTCGGCCGACCAACTCCGGCAGGTCCTCCAGCGACGCGACTTCGGCCAGCAGATTCTCCAAGGCACTAGCTATCTCGGCCTCTTGCCCGGCCAGCCGTTCGCTCACCTGTCCATCCGTTAGATCCGCCGCTGCCGTTTGCTCTCGCACCTGCCGCTGCCGGTCGGCCAACTCGTTGGCCTGCCGCGCGAACCGAGGGTCCCGGTTACGGGTTCCATCGGCCTCTTGCAGGATCTGCAGCAGGTTCTGCAGTACATCGAGCGTTTGCTGCTGCGCCGCGCCCGCCTGCTCGAAACGCGTGGCAATTAATTCGCGCTCCGACGCATCCAGCTGCGCGTCGACCTGGCTGTCTTTGAGCAACTCGCGACCCCGCGCGGCGGCCTGCCCCTGCGCCCCGCCCCAACGGGCTGCCTGCTCCAGGGTGACGAGCAGTTGCGAGTACAGGCCCTTCGCATCCCGCTGATCCTCGAGTACCCCCAGTGTCGAACGCTCGCGCAGGGCGAATTCCAGCTCAACCAGCTTGGCCGTTCGCTCCCGAACCCGGGACTGCAGCTCGATCAACTGGCGTGTCTGGGCATCCACCCGCGCCAGTTGAAGTCGCGTCTGGACTTTGCGCCGCTCGCTCATCAAAGCCGCCACGATGTCCCGGATCTTGCCGCGCGCGGCACTCAGGGCCTCGGCCGGCGAGCCACCCGGCTGCTGAGTCGCCTCGAGCAATCGCGTGACCGAGGGCATCTCCTGGGCGACGATCTCCTGCACGTTCTCCCGCATGGCGGCGACCTCGGCGTAAAACGGCGATCTCTCCAGCCGGTTCTCGCGGAGCTGTCGCAGCTGGACATCGAACACATGGGCCACCAGTTCGGCGGCCCGCGCCTGCGCCTGCTGCTGTCGATCCAAGCGGATCGCCACCGCCGAGTCCTCTTCGCCGAAAACGAGGGTCGCGCTGGAAACGAGCATCAGGGCGGCGAGCACCGACGGGATCGCCGGGCCACACGCCAGTCGCCCGCAAACCGTCCCGGGCCGGGACATGTGTTGGCTCATGGCGATTCTCCCACTTCCAGCTGTTGCTGAATGGCCTCGCCGAGCAGCCCATCGGCACGCTCGTCGATGGCTCGAATGGCTGCGAGCACACCGGCCTCGTCCGCAACCTGCAGCCACACGGGTTCACTGGGTGCCCGCTGACCCGGCCGGTCGCCCCGATGATCGACGACTTCCGCAGTGATCCGCACCCGGTCGCCCGGCTGCAAGCCGAGCAGGGCGAGATCAAGCTGCTGCTCGCCTCGAAAGGGCCACGTATCCGGCTGCAGAGGCCGAGTGGGCAACGAAATGTCCTGGCGCACGGGACCTGACTCGATGCTGCCGGGATACGTCGCGGATTCGCTGGGCGCCGCACGCCTTTCTACCTGAATCACCAGGGAGGCCTCTCCGATTCCATAGTCGTCAAACAGCCGATAGTCGACAACCGGTACGGCGGTGGGCAACACAACCTGGTGCAGCGTCTGGACGATGGCCGCTGGTGGATGGTCCGAACGCAGCCGGATCTCGCCCGTTGGTGTCGATTCCGGCTGGAGCCCATCCACATCGACGATGTCCAGCTCATACTGCCACGGGCT
>JBFWYF010000653.1:0-4770 GCA_050186685.1 Pirellulaceae bacterium | reverse complement strand
TGAAGCAGATTGTGCTGGCCAACAGTACGTTTGGTCCCCAGGAAATCCGCCAGTTGACGCAGGCCGTTTCTTCGGATTATTCCCAGTTCACCGTGCTGCGGGACGCCGTGGCCGAGTTGGAAGTGCGCGAGGATCGGACTCCGGCATCAGCCGTGCGTTTGGGGGTCTGCTATTACCTGCTGGGCCGCTACAGCCGGGCCGTCGACACGCTGTCCAACGCGGACGGTGGGGCCTTGGCCAAGTTCTACATGGGCAAATCCCAGTTTGCGTTGGGTAATCCGAGCAAGGCGATCGAAGCTTACGATGCCGCCAAGGTGGCCGGTTACAACGGTGACGAATGCGCCCTGGCGAAGGCCGAAGCGGTGCGTGCGGGCGGCGATGCCCCCGGTGCGTTAACGCTGCTCGACCAGTTGTTTGGACCCATCGAGTCGACGGCGGAGTACCTGTACCAGCGTGGCGCCACGGTCGCATCGATTGGCGGCAACCCATCGGAAGTCGTCGCTCTGTACGAGCGAGCGGTGGCGACTCCTGAACCGCATGCCGGCGCCCTGTTCGGGCTCGCCCTGGAAAACGACCGCCGCGGTAACGACGACGCGGCGCTCGACTTGTACCAGCGCGCCGCCGGGTGTTTCCCCACCCACGTCGGTGTCTTGCTGAATCTGGGCCTGATGTACGAAGACCAGGGCCGGTATGAACGAGCACAGCAGTGTTACCAGCGCATTCTGGATTCGTACCCCGCCCACGGCCGGGCCAGGCTGTATTTTCGCGATTCGGCCGCGTCGCGCGACCAGTTCTTCGACGAAGAAGCCCAGAAACGCCACGACCGGTTGGCTCAGGTCTTGAACATTCCGGTCAGCGATTTCGAGCTTTCGGTTCGCAGCCGCAACTGCCTGCAGAAGATGGGGGTCCGCACGCTGGGCGATCTGACCCGTACCACGGAGCAGGAACTGCTGGCCAGCAAGAACTTCGGCGAGACCTCGCTGATCGAAATTCGCGACATGCTCTCCTCGAAGGGCTTGGAGCTGGGCCAGTTCGCGCATGAACGCGTCAAAGAAGAAGCGCCGGTCGACTTCTCGACGATGTCGCCGGACGAGCAGGCGTTGCTCGATCGCCCGATTTCCGATCTGAATTTGTCCGTTCGGGCCCGCAAGGCGATGGTCCGGCTCGGCCTGGTGACGATGGGTGACCTCGTCCGCAAGACGGGAGACGACTTGCTCGAGTGCAAGAATTTTGGCGTGACCAGTTTGAATGAGGTACGCGAAAAGCTGCAGTCAGTTGGTCTCAAGCTGCGTGGTGACTGAGTCCTTTCGCTTCGAGCTGAGGCACCGGGACGCGAGCAGCGCGGCGCGTCGCAGCACGTTCTGGACCCCCCACGGTCCGGTCGAAATGCCGGCTTTCATGCCTGTCGGCACCCTGGCCACGGTCAAAGGCTTGACAGTGGAACTGGTGCACCAGACGGGCGCCCAGATGGTGCTGGGCAACACCTATCATCTGGCGCTGCGTCCGGGCGAAGACGTGGTACGCGACCTGGGAGGGCTGCACGCCTTCATGGGCTGGGAGGGCCCTATTCTGACCGACAGCGGCGGCTTTCAGCTGTTCAGCCTCGCGCAGCACACCCGCGTCACCGAACAGGCCGCTCATTTTCGATCCCATATCGACGGGAGCGCTTTCGAGTTGTCGCCCGAACGGGCCGTGCAGATCCAAGAAGATCTGGGCAGCGATGTGGCCATGGTCTTGGATCACGTCGTCCCACTGCCGTGTCCGGCCGAACAGGTGCGGGACGCCTGCGAACGCTCGATCCGATGGGCCGCACGCTGCCGGGATGCGGCCCGTCGCGCGTCGCAATGCCAGTTCGCCATCGTGCAAGGCGGGTTGGATAGCGAGCTACGGCAGCGTTGTGCCGAACAGTTGCGGGCCATGGCGTTTGCTGGCTATGCCGTGGGCGGACTGAGTGTCGGCGAGGGGGCGGACGAGCGCAACCGCATTCTTGACGCGACCTGCCCCGTTCTGCCTGCCGATAAGCCTCGATACCTGATGGGAGTGGGAACTCCCCTGGACCTTCTCGACGCGATCGCACGGGGCATTGATCTGTTTGATTGCGTATTGCCCACTCGTAACGGGCGGAACGCGTATGCGTTTACGGACCGGGGTCCGTTGCGGTTGCGGAATGCCGTGCACGAGCGGGATCCTCGCCCTCTGGATGAACGGTGTCCGTGCCTGGCTTGCCGTCGCCACAGCCGAGCGTACGTACGACACCTGTTCATGGCAGACGAGATGCTCGGTCCGATCCTGCTGACCCTGCACAACTTAACGTATTACCAGCTGTTGCTGGCGCAAGCGCGTGAGGCAATTGAGCAAGACCGCTTCACCGCGTTTGCGGCGGAGAAAATTCGGGGCTGGCAGGGCGAGGAATGAACGCCGGGCGGTCTATTCGAAGCGCGGCCCCGTGCGCGCCGCGGGAGCGTGCTGGCACGGCGCGCAGCGGCCTTGTCCGTTGTGGCACAAGATTTTAAGATGAGCCGCCTTCGGAGGCGTGTGGCCGGCATCCGGGGTGCGCAGCTCGAAACGGGGGCTGACGGACCGGCTGAGGCTACGGTGATGTGAACTTCAGCTGGCGGACGGTTCCCATGGAATTTCTGGCACGCGTGTTGGCTCCGCTCCTGGCCCAGGATGGCGGCGGCGGAGGAGGAGGTTTTCTCGGAAACCAATTCGATCCGCTGATCCTCATCCTGGTGATCGGCACCCTCTTCTATTTCCTGATCTTGCGACCGGAAAAACGCAAACGTCAGGAAACCGATCGGATGCTCGAGAATCTCAAGAAGAATGATCGCGTAGTGACGATCGGCGGCATTCGTGGCGTGGTCGTGAATGCCGAGAAGGGCGCCGAGGATGTAACCCTTCGCGTCGACGAGGGTAACAATACACGACTGACCGTGCTGCGCAGCGCCATTTCGCGCGTGATCGCCGCGGACGACGGGGACAAGAAGAAGGATTCGACTTAAGAAGAACTCAATATGAACACGCTTCTCTTCGCGCAGCAAACGCCGACTTCGGGTGGAATCTCGTCGTACCTGGGCAGTATCGGACTGATCCTCCTCTTATTCGTTGTTCCTTTCGTCGCCGGCTGGCTGATTGCCGAGTCGTTGCGGATGCGGGACTACAAGTGGAAGTTCGGCTGGATCTTCTTTGCGGCGATCGCCGCGTTGGTCATCATCGGCCGGACGTGGAATCCGGAGACCCGGCGATTCCAGATTCCCTTGGGTGTGGACCTGCAAGGGGGCGTCATCCTGATCTACGAGGTCGACAAAGAGGCCTCCATTCGCCTCGTGGATGACACGCGCGCGGATGCTCAATTGCCCGAGCCACGCGATCCTTCAGAAACGCAATACAGCATGTCGGCGCTGATCGAGGCCCTGTCGCGCCGGATCAATCCGAGCGGGACGAAAGAGATCGTCGTGCGCCCTTACGGCCAGGGACAGGTGGAGATCATCATCCCGGAAGTCGACGAACGGGCCGTCGACCAGATCAAGAAGGTCATCAGCACCGCGGGGGTGTTGCAATTTCGCATTGTGGCTAATTCGCGTAAACACCAGGACGTCATCGACCTCGCACGTGAATTGGCGAATGATCCGAGCCGCCGGCGGGCACGCTACGTAGTCGACGACGCGGGAGAAACGGTCGGACTGTGGGCCCGCTTAGCGCGCGATACCACGATTCGCCAGGGAGTAAGGCCCTTCAAGCTTGCCGTCGGCGATTTCACGATCCGCAACGCAGCGACCGGCGAACTCGTGACCATTCCGTTGGAGGTGATGAACAATCCCGCCGATCGCACCGAAGACGATCGCCGCATTCGCCTTGCGAAATGGGCCTCGGATCAAGGTATCGAAAACCTCGACGTGCTGATGTTCATGGGGGATGGCCAGGACGTAAACGGCGCGCACCTGGGCAGCGTGTCGAAGGGCAAAGACGAGTTCATGAATCCTGACATCCAGTTCTCCCTCAAGGGCGAAGGGGTCGGCCGGTTCGCGGATCTGACCGGTCAGAATGCGCCGGAACAGGACGGGTTCCATAACCAGTTGGGGATTGTCCTCGACAACGAACTCTTGTCGGCACCCAATATCCAGGAACAGATCACGGGCCAAGGAAGGATCACCGGCCGGTTCACCGAAGAGGAAGTGGACTTCATGGTGAACATCCTCGAAGCCGGTAGCTTGCCCGTGGTGCTCAACAAGGACCCCATCAGCCAGAACCTGATCAGCCCGCTGTTGGGACGCGAGACGATCCGACAGGGGCAATGGGCCATGGTCTGGGCGACCGTGCTCGTGTTTGTGTTCATGCTGGCCTACTACCGGTTTTCGGGGCTTCTCGCGTGCATGGCGCTCGTCCTGAACATCCTGCTGACCCTGGCTATCATGATCCTGATCAAGGCCCCGCTGACGATGCCGGGGCTGGCCGGTCTGGTTTTGACGGTCGGTATGTCGGTGGATGCGAATGTGCTGATTTTTGAGCGCATGAGGGAAGAGTTGACCCGGGGTGCAGCACTCCGGATGGCCGTGCGCAACGGCTTTGCCAGGGCCACGGCGACCATTGTCGATGCCAACGTGACGACCATTCTGACGGCCGTGATCTTGTACGCGATCGGCACGGATCAGCTGCGCGGCTTTGCCGTAACCTTGATTCTCGGCATTCTGACCAGCATGTTCACGGCGATCTACTGTGCCCGCGTCGCGTTCGACATCGTCGATCGGTGGCGCCTGATGAGCTCGCTGA
>JBFWYF010000652.1:0-4771 GCA_050186685.1 Pirellulaceae bacterium | reverse complement strand
TCGACGAAGGAGTGTGCGGACTTTTGCGATCGGGTCGCGGGGTATCCGTCTTGTGAACGGGCTCAGTGACTTGAAGCCGTCGCCGCGGTCTTTCGAGGCGTTCTGTGGGAACAGAATATCGCGATAAGCACGCTCCTGAAAGTTGCTTCCTCGATTGTCCACGACGCTTCCTCGGGACACGCGGGTCATATAACTCGATGAAGCGGAGTCTTTCATGCACCGACACCCTGCAACCGCCCGGGTCGCCACGCCTCCTCCATGCCCGATCCCCATCGCGCCCGCAAGTGGGCGTACACGCGGATCGCCGTCCCGATCCGAATCCGTACCTGCGCCCGCCGACCGGATCGATTGGGATCCGGATCTTCCGGGGCTGGGCCTCCGAACTCAGAAAGGACGTCAGTCCTGGATCCTTCAAAGGAGACAGCACGGCCGGACAGTCCGACGGACCATCGGGGCGCCCCCGCAGATGGATCGGGATGCCGCGCTAGTAGCGGCGCGCGAGCACCCCATCGGGTCGGCATCATCCTCACTCTCTCGCGCTGGTCTCGGCTTCGACCCGGATGGCACCCGGTTCGCAGACTTCCTGCCGATCTTTCTGACGCACGTTCGCAATCGATGGAAGCCAGCCACGGTCGCGAACGCGGTGCGCTTGGGACAACGGCTCTGCGACTACTTCGGATCGCGCGCCGTGGCCACGATCAACCGGACCGAGGTCGTGGCATGGTTCGAGAGCTTGACGGGTAGCACAATCTGGCCGCTCTCCCTGCTCTCGTCGGTGATGGAGCATGCCGAGCACCTCGGACTGCGACCGCCGGGATCGAATCCCTGCCGAGGCTTGCGCCGGAAGAAGTCTCGCTTCTCGGGGCAGCCTTTGACCCCGGAGCAATACGCCGTCCTCGGCCGCGCGCTGACCTCGCCTCCATCCGAAAGTGATCGCGCACGCGCGCTCATCCAGTTCCTGGCGCTAACCGGCGCCCGCCGTGGCGAAGCCACAGACCTGCGCTGGTGTGACATCCACGAAGACCGAGCCGTATTACCGGACAGCAAGACAGGTCCCAAGACGGTTTGGCTATGCATCGCCGTCCGAAACCTGCTCGCTTCCGTGCCCCACCAGCCGGCGTCCCCCTTCGTTTTCCGTGACGACGATCGTGAGCGGTTCGTTCGGACGGTCAACGCGACATGGCAGGAGATTCGGAATGCCGCCGATCTCGGACCTCATGCGGGCCGAGCGCGAGCCGTAACAGGGCATTCCCAGCGGCAAATTCCATCAGGACTCGGCTCGAAAGCGGCGGGGAGGCTTTCCAAAGTGTTTCCGAAACGCAGTGGTGAAGTGAGATTGGCTTGAGAAGCCACATCGTAGCGCGATCTCCGAAGTAGGCAGCGCCGTGGTTATCAGTAATTCGCGCCCGCGTTCCAGACGAATCTTTGTCAAAAACTGATGCGGCGGATTTCCAGTGCTCTTCTTGAAGGCGTCGCAAAAATGACTTCGACTCAGGTTCGCTTCTGCAGCGAGCATCTGTAGAGATACCCCAGTGCCCAGGCCCTCGTGCAACATCTGGATGCAGCGATTGAGAACAGGCCCAGAAAGTCTATGACGACGAGGACTGAATCGACGACGCCCGGCATAAGTTGCAAGCAAATGGAGGGCAAGGGTATCGGCAGCATAATCCGCGAACAGCGAACCCATTTGGGATTGGTCACGCAGGTAGGTGTCGAGGGAGCGCACTAGGGCTGCGACGAAGGAGTCGGGAACCGCCGGCAACATAGGTAAGCTGCCCATTTGGGCATCGTCATTCTCATCCGCTCCAGACAAGAACCGGGAATCCAAATGGATCGTCCGCGATCGGATATTCCCGTTGATCTCCCAGCACACTTCTGTTCCCGGTGGAATGATCGTGGTGAGGCCGGGGTGGGTGTATTGAATGCCTGCGCGACCCGCTCGAATCCCAACCGATGGGACCCCAGCCATATAGTGGACAATCACGGGTTCTGCGAAGCGTTCGAACTCTGCACGCTGACAGCAACCGTACCAGCCGAAGAGGCCCAATCGATTCCACCCGGCATGATCACTTCGGAGTTCCGGCTGGAAGCCCAGCGACTGGCTGATTGATCGGCCAGAACGCGAAAAAGCGGTCGCCGCAATAGCAGGGCTCATAGCTCTCGTCCCTCCTGAGATTGCCATCCTGAAGTGTCCCCCTGTGCGGCGCCCTGCGCAAGACCGGAAAAGAATGTAACTCCTAGGAACTTTGTGGAAGAAGACCGGCGGCTTCGAGCCGTCTAATGGCTGTGCCTAGGCCGGGACCGTGCGCTTCGCTAGCCAACCGACCGCTCATTCCATCGAGCGGACGCCCGCTGGCCATTTTCAAAACGTATGAGGCTCCGGCATGCAATTGCGACCGCGACCGCGCGTTGCAACGCTGTTCACTGAACGAGACCATCCATTATGAACACGCCCGCGCCTATCCCGACGACCGATGCGGCAGCTCTATATGCGGGGTACGACCATATGGATCCCCCGATCGGCCCCGACGGCACGCCCTATCAGTATTACGAGGCCTTTCGGGATGCGGTCATCGCCGGTCATGCGCCCGTTGGCTGGAGCGAGAAGCATGGAGGGTTCTGGGTGGTCACTCGCGCCGCTGATGTTGAAGCCATCCTGAGAGCTCCGGAAAGCTTCTCCAGCGCGGGTGTCATCTTCCCCAAATATGGCGTCACCGAGCCCCTCATGTTGGCAGAACAGGACGAGCCGGAGCATATGCGAGGCCGGCGCTTGGTCAATATGTCGTTCATGCCAAAGAGCGTCGCCCAGTTCGACGATCAGATCGAGAAATCAGTGCATGACCTCATCGACGGCTTCATTGAGCGCGGGGCGACAGATCTTGGCCGCATTATCGCGGACCCAATCCCCTCGATCGTCACGGCGCTTCTGCTGGGTTTCCCACCCGAGTACGGCCCCAAATTCGACATGTGGACGTCGGCGGCAACCAAGGAGTACCTGACGGACCGGGAGGCCGCGCTTCCGAAGATCGCCGAGATGTACGAATATTTCGAAGCCAACATCAAGCGCCGCCGCGAATGCCCGGGCACGGACATTCTGTCCCAGGTGATCAATTCGAAGGTGGATGGACAACAGCTCTCGCATACGGAGCTCCTCGGCTTTTCGACCGTGCTGTTGATCGGCGGAATCGAAAACTCCGCCAAACTGATCGGAAGTGCGATGTGGCGCCTCGGCTGGGACATGGAACTGCGCCGCCGGCTCGTCGATCATCCAGCTTTGATGACAACGGCGGTGGACGAGTTCCTTCGGTATTACTGTCCCGCAACAGTCGGAAGAATCGTGACCAAGGACACGCGGCTGCATGGCTGTACGCTCAGAACTGGCCAACAGGTGATGCTTGCCCTCCCGATCGCTAACCGCGACCCCGAGCGATTTCCCAATCCAGACGCCTTTCTGCCCGACCGGCCTCGTAACAGCCATCTTTCGCTTGGCAGTGGCTTGCATGTCTGTCTGGGCCAACACTTGATCCGCATGGAAGCGAGGTTGGTGCTGAACGCTTTACTAGCGCGCATTCCCGACTTTCGACCTGACCCGTCAAGGCCGTCCCGATGGATTTCTGGCGTCGTGGCTGGAATGGCCCGAGTGCCCGTTACCTTCAAGCCCGACAAACCGCGAGGCACAACGCGCGCGCCGGGTGTTCAGGAGTGGCTGGCGTACGCAGAGCGCCCCTGAGGACTTTCTATATGACAAAGCTACTTTTTGTGGCTCCCGACGGAAACGAGATCGCCGTAGAAGCGGAGGACGGACAAAGCGTGATGCAGGCGGCGGTCGCAGCACTGGTGCCGGGGATCGAGGCTTCGTGCGGCGGCAACTGCGTGTGCGCGACCTGCCATTGTTATTTCGACATTGCCATAGCCGGACAGTTGAACGCACCGAGCGATACTGAGACTGAGATGTTGCAATGCGTGCATGACCCGCAACCGAGCAGCCGGCTAAGCTGCCAAATCCCGGTGACTGCCATATTGGAAGGGTCGACGATCCGAGTTGCCAAGTCGCAACATTAGGGAATATCCGAATAACCGCCTTCAGATGCCTGGCAGATTCAGCGTTTCATCCAAGCGTCTCGTTTTTGCACTGAGAGCTCCGCGTCGTCGTTGACCGTGCTCCAAGCGACAACGTGGACCCGATTTTCCGGTACCGGAAGTGCCACCGTCCGGCTGATCCGCTCGCGGCGTGGCGCACGCTCAGGGTGTCCGAGAACGCGCATCGCCGTTGCCCCGATCAGAAACTCGGAGCGACACCGCCCGTCGCACATGACGTGCGTGAAGTGGCTTCCATTCCTTTTTTGGAGCGCGGCTTTGCCGTCGTACAGTGGGCGCGCGATCCCTTCTGTGACCCTGGCTTTCCCCCCAGGGCGCCAGCCGCCATGAAGCGTCATCGCAAGGCGGCGGTCAAGGCCCGTCCCTAGCGCGCTGACTTCACCGAGCAACTTCGTGCATTGCGGGCATGCGCGTCATCCGAGACGTCCATGCCACCGAACTCGCCAACGAACACGGGGCCCGAGCAAATTCGGTGGAGCGGTAGAAGGTCCGCTTCATTGTTTCGTCACCCAGTTACCTATGGGACCGAAATCGACACCGCGCGGCGAGTATAGGAAATTTAACTGCCCTTTGTCGGCCGTGTCCCGCGGAATCGCGCGTCGAGTGCGGGGAAATGGAAGGCTCCTTGAGGACCGGTCGGCGGTCGGCGGCGGCCGTTTCGCTCGGAATGGCG
>JBFWYF010000651.1:0-4773 GCA_050186685.1 Pirellulaceae bacterium | reverse complement strand
TACTGTACTTGTCCAATCCGGCCGGTTTGTCCCGCGACGCCCGGCGCCGGATGCTGGACGACCTGGCGGCGCTCAACCAATTGTCGTTGGCACAGTTTCACGACCCGGAAATTGCGACCAGGATTGCCCAGTACGAAATGGCGTTTCGCATGCAGGCGTCGGTGCCCGAGTTGACCGACGTATCGCACGAGCCGGAGCATGTCGTCGCCAGCTATGGTCCCTCGGCGCGGATCCCGGGAACCTATGCCGCCAACTGCCTGCTGGCGCGGCGCCTGGTGGAGCGGGGTGTCCGGTTCGTGCAACTGTTCCATCGGGGATGGGATCAGCACACCAAGCTGCCCGGAGCGCTGCGCGAACAGTGCGAGGATACCGACCAGCCGACGGCGGCCCTGGTCCAGGATCTAAAACAGCGAGGTTTGCTCGACGATACCCTGGTCATTTGGGGCGGCGAGTTCGGCCGCACCGTCTATTGTCAGGGTAAGCTGACCGCGGACGATTACGGTCGTGATCATCATCCCCGCTGCTTTACTTTCTGGCTTGCCGGCGGCGGTGTTCGGCCCGGTATGACATACGGCGAGACGGACGACTACTCGTACAACATTGCGCGGGATCCCGTGCACGTGCATGATCTGCACGCTACCATGCTGCGATGCCTGGGCATCGAACACACGCGGCTGACGTTCAAGTATCAGGGACGCAATCACCGCCTGACCGATATCGGGGGGACCGTGGTCGAACCGATACTCGGCTAGTCCGCGTACGGTCAGGTGTATGCGTATTGCGGAACTGTACAAGTCGGTGCAAGGCGAAGGGCGCCTGACAGGGACGGAGAGCATCTTCCTGCGAGTGTCCGGGTGCAATCTGCGCTGTGGTTTCTGCGACACGCCCTACGCGTCGTGGCAGCCGGAGGGCGAGGAGCTGTCCCTCGACACCTTGCGAGTTCGCATCGAGGCACTGGACTGCGAACATGTCGTCATCACCGGCGGAGAACCGATGCTGTTCGCGGACGTGGTGCCGCTCAGCCATCAACTCGCAGCGACCGGGCATCACTTGACCGTCGAAACGGCGGGCACGTGTTATTTGCCCGTTGCGTGCCACCTGATGTCGATCAGTCCCAAACTGGCGAATTCCACACCGTCTGCCGATGCGGGTCGCTGGCGTGTGCGTCACGAGGCGACGCGCTATGCGCCCGAAGTGCAGCGGCGGCTGTGCGCGGAATTCGATTATCAGCTGAAATTCGTGATCGATCGTCGCGACGATTGCGAGGAAGTAGAGGAGTATCTGCGCAATTTGCCGGCCATCGATAGGGCCCGCGTCTATTTGATGCCCCAGGGCACTGATGCGCCGACCCTGGCTGCTACCGGCAGCTGGCTCGCCGAGTATTGTCGAGAGCGTGCCTACCAGTTCTGCCCGCGCCGGCAGATCGAATGGTTCGGGTACAGCCGGGGTACCTGACGACGGAGCGGCCAAGCGGGCTCCCTTTATTTTTTGTCGCGAGATAGGGCATGGGACTTGTCGATTGGGATTGTCGAGGCTGTAATCAGTGCCCAACTGGCAGTTGCTGCAAGCGAGGAGTCAACCGATGACCGATGTTCACCTGCGATCCGAGCGACAGCGCGTGCTGGCTGCGTGTGCTGTCGCCCTAGCGACTGCCGTGGGCGGTTCGGTCGTCGGCCCCGAAGCAGATGCCAGCACCCTGGAGCAACTGCAGCGGTACTGCGTGTCGAGCTGGCGCCATGCCGGCATTCGCCGCCAGGACTGGGATGACTGCACGCAGCAGGCTTTGCTGGAACTCGTCGCCCTTCTTCCTCAAGACGGATTGTCCACGGCGGTTCACGACCGGGCGTCGCACGAGCGGCGCGAGTTGAATCGGGCCGTGTGGCGGCTCGTACAACGCTGTCGGCGAGCACCGAAGCACGACACGTTTGACGAGCGCCAGCCGCCGTCCCACCGTGCCACCCATCCCCCCTCGTCGTCAAGCCGTCCTGACGCGGACCGCGATTGGGATGGGGTCATGCAGGTCGCGGCGGAAGTGTTGAGCGACCGGCAGCTCGAGATTCTCCAGCTTAGCCGCGAGGGATGGCGAGCCGCGGAAATCGCCGAGCGGATGGGCATCCCGGCGCAGCGCGTCAGCGACGAAAAGTACAAGGCGATCACGAAAGTCCGTGAGCGCCTCGAAGCTTAACGCGATTCCCCTTCGTCGTTTCTTGCCGCTTCCCGAACCAGGCGGACTGGCAACGCGACAGAAGCGGGCATCGTCTTTCGGCGGAACAGGAGCACAGTGCATGTCAGCCGCGGCGGACCTCGATCTCAAGCAGTTCATTCGGGATATCCCCGACTTTCCCAAACCGGGCATCCTGTTCCGCGACATTACCCCGCTGCTGGGCGACGCCAGGGCATTCCGCACAGCCGTCCATCGACTGGCCGATCATTTCCGCAGCCAGCGGGTCGACGTCGTCGTCGCGGCCGAGGCGCGCGGCTTTATCTTCGCGGCGCCGCTTGCCATTGAGCTCGAGGCCGCGTTTGTGCCTGTTCGCAAGCCTGGAAAACTCCCCTTCGATACCCACGCATTCCACTACGAGCTGGAATACGGGACGGACACGCTGGAGATCCATGTCGATGGCGTTCACGCGGGGCAACGCGTGCTGGTCGTCGACGACCTGCTGGCCACCGGTGGTACGGTCGAGGCCTGCTGCCGCCTGCTGGAGAAGGCCAACGCCACCATTGTTGGATGTGCTTTTTTGATTGCGCTGGATGCGCTGAGCGGGGCGAAACGCATCGCCCCCTACGAGGCGTTCTCGCTCGTGCACTACTGAGCCGGCTTAGTCAGTTGCCCCCACCGCTTCAGCCGGTACCAGCAGATCGCGATGTAGGCGACATAGTAGGTGAGCAGTCCCAGCAGCGTGGCGACCACCAGGCTGCCGAGCCAGAGCGGGACTGCGATGTCGAGCATGCGGGACCAGTAGAATTCCACACCGGCCCACCATCCCGGTGGTGGCGTCCGCAGTTCCCGCCACCACTGCCAGCCAACCTCGGGCTCGTTCAGCAGCACGCGGCCGACGACGTAGCACGGGTAATACAGGGGCACAATGGTGGCCGGATTCGTCAACCACACGATCGGCAGGCCTACCACCTTGTTGCCTCGCAGCAGCCACGCGAATAGCACGACAAGCATCATCTGAAAGCCGATTGTCGGCGTAAACGTCACGAAGACGCCGATCGCCATGCCCAACGCCAGACGATGCGGCGGGTCATCGGCGTGCAGCACATGGTGGATCATGATTTGTCGGATACGTCGCTGCAGCATTCGCAGACGTAGCCGTAGGCTGCGCACGTTCATGCGGTAACAGTAAAGTCGACTTTGCCCTCAGGGAAGTGGTGGCTATGGAAGCTGCGCGGTCTCAGTAGAGTGCGTTGTCTTTGTCGACGGATCCAGTTGTCTTGCATTTGCCACCTCTGCCGGTCGATGGGATTATCAGGCAATTTCATTCGGGGGGGATTTCTATGAAAATCGGTGCGGTACGAATCGGGATAGCTGTAGCGTGTATAGGGACTTTCATGCTTAGCCAGGAGCTGCGGGCTCAAGGATGGGGCTATGGACCATCCGGAGTGACGCGGACGGGGGCTACGCTGCTGGCCCCGGACGAGCCACCACCTGTTAACGGCGCTCCGGTCGTCAGCAGCAAGGATGCCGGCTGTGCGGTGGGGTGCGAGTGTTCGTGTGACTCGCCCGGATCCTGCCATGGATCGTGTGGATGTGCGTGCGAAAAATGCTGTGCATTGATTGTGGGATTCCAGCACTGCTGGCACGTATACGGTGAGTTTCTCTTTCTGCGGCCCCGCGACTCGGAGCTCGCCTGGGTTACGCCGGCGAACAGCAACTTCCCGGTTCCACCCAACCCGGCTCCCGTCCAGATCGGGCCTCAGGGGGTTCTGGACATGGACTTTGACGTTGGTTTCCGCGGTGGAATCCAGCACAACATGACCGAGTGTACGGGCGTCAGCGTGCAGTACACGATGTTCGAGTCGACGACGAATGACGCGGTCGCGGTCGCGGGAGCGAATGTGATCGAATCGCTGGTATCGCATCCAGCGATCGACACGACGGCTCGGAACTTCCGGCAGGGTGTCGCCAACTACAACATCAACTACGACATGATCGATCTCGACTACCACGAGTTGTTGTGGTACGGCGCGGATTACCAGTTTGGTTACCTGCTTGGTGCGAACTTCGTCCAGATGGAAGAGGTGATGGGGGCGACGTTTGCCGGGAACGGTACCGAGACGGTGCGCACCGACATCGACTTCTACGGTGCCGGTCTGCGGTTCGGTCTGGAAGGTGAAGCAGGCCGCGGCGGACAGGTCCGGGCATACGCGAAAGCGATCGGAAACCTCGTAGGGGGCGAATTCCGAGCGGATTACGACTTGGGCCACAGCTACGATGCCGTGGTCATCGATACAGGCTGGCGCGCTGGTCGCGTGGTCGGGATTTGGAACCTGGAACTGGGTGCCAAGTGGATCAGTTGCTGCGGTAACTACAGTGCCAACGTCGGTTACATGTTCAGTGCCTGGACGAACACCGTCCAGACGGATGAATGGGTCCGCGGGGTTCAGACGAGCAACTTCATTGACATGGACAGCACCATGACGTTCGACGGCGCTGTGGCCCGGCTCGAGGCTCGGTTCTAGTCCCAATCGTTCCCGTGCGGCCGGCGAAGGAGGCGACGGTGTGCCCCCCACGCCGAGCTACTTTGCGGGCTGAGATCGGAAGAG
>JBFWYF010000650.1:0-4750 GCA_050186685.1 Pirellulaceae bacterium | reverse complement strand
CCTCTCAGCATTTCACCCGCCGCCGTTTCCTCGAGACGGCGGCCACCGCGGCGGCGGTGGCGAGCTACGGGGCCGGCACCGCCGAGGCGTACGTTCCCGGGGCCATTCGGGAAAACGACCACTTCTGGTTTCGACTGGCGCCTCCGGGACCGTATATCGACTCGCAGCGCGGACATAAGGCCTTTGGATTCGGCGACGGCCAGGTCTTTCTCTCTGAGGACAATGGCCAGACCTGGGCGCACCGAGCTCCGTTTCCTCAGGCGGAGCACATTACGTTCAGCTGCCTGCTGAAGTACGGGAACATCCTCTTCGCCACGCGCGAAAAGCTGTTCCTCAGCTCCGACAATTTGAAGACGATCCGTCCGATCACGGTCCAGAATCCGGACGGTAGCAAATACGTTCCTCATGTACCGTTGAATCCGGACCAGCCGGGCTGGTATTTCCATCCGCTGGATGGGATCCATACGTGGGAGATCGACGGCTCGGAACTGCTGGTGTGGGGGAACTACTGCAATGTGCTGGGCGGACCGGTCCCGGTGAACATCTATTATTCGACGGACCAGGGCGAGACGGTAAAGCTCGCCTATTCGTTCGGGCGCAATCCGCACTTCCAGCAGAAGGGTGCTGCCGCGAGCGACTATTTGGGCCACCCTGACAACCCGGTCATTTGTCGCCATGTGCATGCCGTCACCTACAATCCGGCCGAACGGGCGTTTTATGCCTGCACCGGCGATGTCAATCGCGGGCATGGGGACGAATGTCACTGGCTGCGCGGTGAGTACGACGCGGCGATGGACAAGTGGGACTGGCGCGTGATCAAGTCCGTCAATTCAAACTCGCGTTACAAATCGGGGGGCATCAATTTCGTCGATGGCCTGCTCTATTGGGCCGCGGATGCGAACGGACGGCGGGAGCCTGGCCAGGCGTACGACCGGGGCATCTTCCGCTGTCGGCCGTCCGATTTTACGGATCCTGGGAAGCACGAATTGCTGTTCCAGGCCCAGTTCGAAATGGCCAATATGATCATCGAGGACGGCGTCATCGTCGCCGGCCATTGCGCGCCGGCCTCGACCTTTGCCACGGGCATCGCCTACTCGCCCGACATGGGACGCACCTGGGTGGAATACGATCTGGCCGAGTTCGGGCCGCGCTCGCCCGTCCGCTTCCATCCTAAGAACAGCGACGGCTGGTTCCGCATGGATCTGCGAAAAGGCTGGATCGAGCGCGCGGAAGTCCTGTTCATCAAGCCGAAACCGAAGTCCCCGTCGTAGGCCCTCAATTCCACGTCGTGTGCCACCACCGTGCGACGGCGACATGCAGACCTCCTTTGAGGGCGCTGATCGACGTGGCGATTACGAAGCACGCGATGCCGATGGCAAGGGCCACGGTGGCGTCCGGACCGAGGTGCCGATGGGCCGCCCACCAGACGGCCATCAGTTGAGCCGCGGTCGCGTGCAGGGTGTTGGCGAGAGTGGCCAGCAACCAGGCGATTTCGCGCGTGCGGTACCACAGCAGCGCGGACACCGCGGCCAGCGTGAGGGCGTACAGGCTGGACGCCCACGGCGGGACGGACATGCCTAGCCCGAACACAGCGCAGGCCCCCGCTCCGGCCAGCCCGCTGGCGGCCAGCGGCCGAAGCCAGCGTGCGAAGCCGTCGTCGAAGCAGCATGCGGAGGCAACCAACGCGAGGAGCACCAAGTGGAGGGGGACGGCGGGATAGGCCGCGGTCAGCACCGTCCCCTCGCCGCGGAGCGTGCCGGCCACGATCAGACAGATTGCACCGGCCAGCGTCGGCAAGGAACCACCCTGGTGGATGCCGGCCGCGAGCTGCCACGCGCCCACTACCGCTAATGGAAGCCACTGCAGCTCGTGAATGTCGGTCAGCACGCGCACATCGGGGCCGATTCCGGCGGCCGCCACGAGCGCGACTGCCAGCCCAATTTCCCCGCCCGCTGCGCCTCGCCACCACGCATACGCGTTTATCGCGATCAACATCAGGGCTGTGATCCACAGAGGCGAACCAAGCCAGTGCGTAACCTGCCCCGCAAATTGCTCGTAGGCCGGTCCCCCATGCGGCGTCTGGGCGAGCAGCAACAGCGCCGGGGCCGCCAGGAGCACGCCGCGAGCAATATGTTGCTTGTGTTCCGCCAGCGCGATCTCGAGCAGTAGCACGACTATTGCCGCACCGAACGGGGCAAGAAAGAAGAGACCGAACGGAGTGTCCCAATCGCTCATGGGAACGAATGAGTAAGTCAAGGCCACGGACCTGCCGCAAACCCCGATGCCCAGGAACACAAACACGGTCCAGGGAAACCAAGGCCAGTGCCAAGGCGTCCCATTATCTTTGACGTAGGTTGACGTCTGGCGGATTGCCGGAATCAGGGTCAGTGAGACGGCACCGCAAACGGCCGGAAACAGCAGGACTCGCCACACGACGACTTCCGCAGCGGCCCCGGAAACCTCGGTCGACGCCCACAGCGGATACAAAAAGAACAAACTCAGGACCACGTAATACGGCAGCCGGTAGGCCGCCGGAAAGCGGATGCGCAGCCCCCGCAGCAGGAACTCGGAGATGAGCCCCGTCAGCAGCAAGCCCACAAGCAGAACGCCGCGTGCCGTATCGGGCGACGAATTGCAGATCTGATCGAAGCTGGTTGAAATGGCGACAAACAGCAGGAGCACGACCAGGACGATGGACCGCGCGTCCTGCCAGACTCCACCCAGACGAACGATCAGATAACCGGTCAACGCCAGGAGGGCGGTGTAGCTGAACAAGGCCATCACCAACCCCCAGGCCTTCGCCGATTCCGGCGTTCCCGCCCAGGCACCGGACGCCGCCTGCAGCCCGTACAAGATCAGCCCGGTGCTTACCAGGTAAAACGGGTTCTGAGTGTAGAGGAAACGGACGACACCGCGCACCTCTTGCGTGGGCATGGGGAACTCCTCGAGACGAGAAACGACGAGACTGGCCAGGGGGCCAGGTGGGAACGCAGCAACATCGAACGAAGTTGCCAGCACATCGTTCCGCCCTTGTCGGACAGCGAGATTCGGCGGAGCCAGGATCGGGGCCGGTGACCAGGGAGACCGATCCGCGAATGGAAAAGTGGGTCGAGACGAGGGCTCCGCGGCTACGACCGATTATATGCGTCCGAGGGCGGCGGGCGTCAACTTAAGCAATGTCCCATCGGGTCGGTCATTCGCAAATGGGGGCCAATCCAGTTTAATATCGGAGCGTCCCCCGTCGTGCGGGTCCTCTTGGCAGAGTGCCGAGGCGAGGGACTGACTCTCCTTGGAGAATTCCGCATGTCCTATAGCAGGCTCGCAGCGGTCGCCGGGCTCCTGTGCTGTGTCCAGATTGGTTCCGCACGCGAATGGGTCGATTCGACCGGAAATTATCGGTTTGTCGGAGATCTACTGGCCTTCAGCGCGGATTCCGTCGTGCTCAAGAAGCCCAACAATGACCTGGTGTTCGTGCCGATTGCCAAGCTGTCACAGGAGGACCAGGCCTACCTGCAATCCAAGGAGGCCTTGCCACTGGCTGATCATTCCGCCAGTGGCGAGCAGACGTGGACGATGCGCAATGGGCTCACCGTGATTGGACGCGTCGTCGAGTATGGACGACGGGATGTGACGATTCAGCGGCGGCGGGGAAAGATCTATGTCAACGATCAACTATTCAGCAATCTGCCAGAAGTTAAACGGCGCATCGTAACCCGGATCGTCGCACACTTCGAGAACGTGCCGCTCGCGAACGAACAAGAGTTGGAAGCATGGGTCACGAAGCAAAAGGGCGCGCCGCGCACGTACACGTGCGAGGGGGTCGTGCTCGAACTGGAGAACGGGGACGAATACGGAGTGCCTTTCTTCTTCTTCTCGGATCAGGATCTCCAGGTGCTGAAGCCAGGCTGGGAACAGTGGCTGAAGGCAGATGCCGCCACTCAGGAGTCGACGCGAGCTCAGGAGGCGAAGGAGCGAGAAGCGTTTCTATTGCGCACGGCGGCCGCTGCATATCAGCGTGACCGCGCGATGAATCAGCAGATTCAGCGGATGGAGTTGGACCTGCTGGCCACGGCTGCAGGAGCCACCAACCTGTGGGAAGTGCAATTGTTCCCTGGTCCGGGCGTGGCGGGCTATCCACGGGCCGTCGTCGTGCCAGGGCAGAACAGTGAGCAGGCGAAAGCTGTAGCGATGCAGCGGTTTCCGGGTTATGTCCCGGGCCTCGTTGCCAGGGTAAGCCGCAATAATCGGTAGTCCCGTAGCCCACGTTCTGGCGAACGCCCACGTCCTGGCGAACGCGGTCGGTTTAGCGCACGGATACCGTCACCTTATGGATTCTGCCAGTGAACCCGTTTTGATGGGCCGGGTATGCGTCCGTCACGGGGGTTTCGTTGTCGGCTCCCACATCGACCCCTTCGTCGGCCGAGTAGGCAAAGGGCATGGTGCGGACGACCCGGGTTTCGGCGGGGGTCTCATCATCGATGGCCAGGCGGCTTAGGCCGCCGGAACCCGGCGGACCTCCGTCGTAGACAAATTCGTAATGGATGGTGTGCCGTCCCGGGGCAACTGGGCGAGGTGATGAAACGGTGAAGTGCTGCAAGCCGCCGAAATTGTAGACCTCATGGACGCGGCCCGACTTCATGTACAGGCTCCAGCCACCAAAGCGGCCTGCCTGGGCGATGATCACTCCGTCGGCTCCCGCGGTGGGCACCTCGATTTCTGCCGTGATTGCATGGGACTTGCCCTTGATGTT
>JBFWYF010000649.1:0-4780 GCA_050186685.1 Pirellulaceae bacterium | reverse complement strand
TTGCCTCTCATCCTGTTTTACGTGTGCCAACAGCGTCGCCGATGCCGGGCATACCCGGCGCGCCGACAGGCTGAGCCTCCTTCCTCGGATACGCGGAAACGCATCCTGATGAAGCATTCGCAGGTCAACGCCTTGTGCGCAGAAATCCGTGAACGGGAGAACCATGCGGTCACCATCGCCGACATCATGACGCCGCAGGTCTCGACCATCGGCGACCACGCAACTGTCCAGGAAGTCGACCGGCAGATGCGCGACCAGCGCACGCGCCACCTGGTGGTCGTCGATGCCTCCGAGCAACCCATCGGGGTGATCAGCGATCGTGACCTGCACTCGGGGGCAAACACCGCACGCGAGATGATGGCTCGCCATCCGGTCACCGTGTCGTCGTCCAGCACCATCGGGAACGCCGTGGCGCTGATGCTGTCGCACCGGATTTCAAGCCTGCCCGTCATCGACGAAGACCAAAGGCTGCGCGGCATCGTAACAACCACGGACATGCTCCTGGTCTTGCAGTGCTTCATCGACTACTACGAGCGCGCGCGGACCCCTACCCAGCGTCCGCTGTGTTCGGAGGAAGAAATGCTGCAGTCGATGCTCGCCTGACTTAGCACTCGCCAGGTGTCGTGTAAATCGCAGCTGGACAAGAGCGAACCGCGTGTTGCCCACCGCGTGGGAACGTGCGAACATAGGCCGCGCGCGTCGTGCGTCGTGCACGTGCGTCGACGTTTCTCCCGCAAGCAGGCGAATTGGCATGCGATGGCTCATCCTCTGCCTTCTGTGTGGCACGCTTCGGATCCTCCCCGCAGCCGAATCCCGGCCGAATGTGCTGATCGTGATGACCGACGACCAGGGGCTCGGCGACTTCTCGTACACCGGCAATCCGGTGCTTCAGACGCCACACCTGGACGCGTTCGCGCGCGAGAGCGTGCGGCTAACGGATTTCCACGTTTGCCCGATGTGCAGCCCCACACGCGGACAACTGATGACCGGACTGGCGGCACTGCGCAATGGCGCGACATCCGTCACGGCGGGGCGGACCTTCCTCCGGCCAGGATTACCGACGCTCGCCGAACTCTTTGGCCGGTCCGGTTACCTTACCGGCCTGTTCGGCAAATGGCATCTGGGTGACACCTACCCGCATCGGCCCCGTGACAAAGGATTCCAAAAAAGCGTCTACCACCTCGGCTGGGGCCAATTACATTCAACACCGGAGTTCGACATGCCTCTGGTCGATGGCCGGTACTTTCACAACGGCATCGAACAGCGATACCAAGGGCATTGCACAGACTTCTGGTTTGATTCCGCCATGGCCTGGATGAAGCAGTGCCAAGAGGCCGGCCAGCCATTCCTGTGTTACCTGCCCACGAACGCGCCGCACGCCCCACATATCGATCTGGAAGCGTACACGCAGCCATATCAGGGTCCCGGTCGCCCGACCGGATTTTTCGGCATGATCGCTCATATCGACGAGCGGTTCGGCGACCTCGATCGCTTCCTCACCCAGCAACAACTCCGCGACAACACGATCGTCGTCTTCATGACGGATAATGGCGGTACGGCCGGCGTGAGCCTGCACAACGCCGGCCTGCGGGGTCAGAAGACCACGTACTATGAAGGAGGGCATCGAGTCCCGTGCTGGATTCGCTGGCCGAACGGTCGTCTTGGCTCGCCGCGGGATATTTCCATCCCCACCCAGAACACGGACCTGCTCCCCACCCTGTGCGAACTGTGCGGCGTCGCACCTCCCGAGCGAGCCGCGGCCGACTTGCGTTTCGCGGGCCAGAGTCTCGCCGGATTACTCCGCGGCGAGTCGCACCAGCTGGATGACCGCAAGCTGGTTGTACAGTACGGCCAGACCCCCGTCCCGTTTGATTCGTGCGTCATCGCGGGGAAATGGCGACTCGTCAAAGGCGAGGAATTGTACGACGTCGAAGCGGATCGAGCGCAAATGGTCAATCGCGCCGGGCAGCACCCGGACATCGTGCGCGAACTGCGTGCCTACTACGAGGACTGGTGGCAGGCCGTCGCGCCCCTCGTGAACGACTTCGTCCCGATCAGCATCGGCGACGACCAGCAGCCGGTCGTGGAGCTGACCAGCGGCGACTGGGAGGGCATCTACGCGGACAATACCGGCCACGTCCGCGAAGCCGTCGGCGGGCCAACGGGTGGCCAATGGCACGTGTTCGTAGAGCGTCCCGGCCGGTACGCCTTTACCTTGCGCCGCTGGCCCGAACAGTCGGGCGCAGCGCTCGGCGATAAGTACGAACCCTCGGCCAAGTCGCCGGCCAATCGGGCCAAGATCAAGACCGTGGGATTTCCGACGATTTCTCAAGCTCGGCTGCGGATCGCAAATCAGGAGGCCACGGCCCTGGCCGACGCCAAGACGCCGGCTGTGACGCTGACCGCCGAACTGCCCGCCGGACGGACGACGCTGAAGGCCTGGTTTGCGGATGCCGAGGGCAAGGACCTGTGCGGCGCGTTCTTCGTCACCGTGCGGCGCCAGCCCGACGGTTAGGAAGCGGAGGGCGCGGAGAGCCGCCGCGGACCGGCGCACCACTCTCGGCGAACCACTCTCAGCTCAAGACAGGGCAGACGTCAAACCACGAGCGCCCTTCGTCTTCTTCCATCCAGCGCCGGGAAGACTCGGGACCCCAGTCGCCCACGGGATAAAAGTCCAGCGAAGGGGCTGCCGGACTTTGCCAGGCAGCCAGAATCGGATCAATGATGCCCCAGGCCAGTTCGACCTCGTCGCTCCGCGCAAACAGGCTCGGATCGCCGTTCATGACGTCCAACAGTAACCGCTGGTACGCGTCAGGGATGTCCCCGGTAAACTCGCGACGGAAGCTGAAGTTCAGGTCAGTCAGCCGCAGCTTCATGCCGGCGTCCGGCACTTTTGTCTGGAAGTGTAACTGAATCCCTTCCGCAGGCTGGATCTGAATCACCAGCCGGTTTGCATCCAGCGCATGGCGAGGTCCTTCGCTGAACAGCATATGGGGCGGCTCACGGAACTGGATCACAATCTGCGTGGTCTGGCAAGACAGTGCTTTGCCGCTCCGCAAGTAGAACGGGACGCCATTCCATCGCCAATTCTCGACATGCAACTTGATAGCGGCGAAGGTGGCCGTCTGGCTGTCCGGGGCCACACCTTGCTCCTGCCGGTAGCCGTCGTACTGGCCGCGCACCGTAAATTGGGCGAAATCGGCGCCGCGATAGGGGCGGACCGCGCGCAGCACTTTGACTTTTTCGTCCCGCACGAAGTTCGCCTCGTAGCGGGCCGGCGACTCCATGGCGATGATCGTCATCAGCTGCAGCAGGTGATTCTGAAACATGTCTCGCAGCACACCGGCCGAGTCGTAGAATCCTCCCCGGCGGCCCACCGTCACTTCCTCGGCGACGGTAATCTGGACGTGATCCACGTAGTTGCGATTCCAGATCGGTTCAAAAATCGTATTGGCGAACCGCAACACCAGGAGGTTCTGGACGGTCTCCTTGCCGAGGTAATGATCGATGCGATAGACCTGCCGCTCCTTGAAGGTCTGATGGATGACGTCGTTCAAGGCGTGCGCCGATCGCAGGTCGGCGCCAAACGGTTTTTCGATCACGATCCGGCGCGGACCATCGTTCTCCTGGGCCAGCCCCGTCGCGCCCAGTTGCTCGATGGCTATGGGATACAGCGATGGCTTCGTCGACAGATAGTACACGCGCGTGGCTTTCGCCGAGCGTTCGACTTCCTGCAGTAACTGGCCCAGGCGGTGGAAGTCCTCCCGCGATTCGATGTCGCCAGCGTGGTAGTAGATCGTCTGAGCGAAGCGCGACCATGCGGCGGCGTCGAAATCCTTGCCCAGAAACCTGGCCGTCGAGATGGCCAGCTCGTCGCGCCAGGCATCATGGGTATGGGGCGTCCGCGAGATACCGACGACACGTGTATCCGGTGGCAGGCGGTTGCGGCGGGCCAGGTGATAGAGCGCCGGCACCAGCTTGCGGCTGGTCAGGTCACCCGAAGCGCCGAAAATGACGATGGTGTGCGGCATGAGCCAACTAGGGTGCCCGTCGGCGACTGATCCAGTCGGTGTGGTAGATGCCGTCCCGGTCGGTACGCCGATAGGTGTGTGCTCCAAAATAGTCCCGCTGAGCCTGCAGCAGATTCGCAGGGAGAAACTCACGCCGATAGCTGTCGAAATAGGCGAGCGCCGTGCTGAACGCCGGAACAGGCAGGCCGAGCTGCGTGGCGACTCCGACCACCTGCCGCCAGGAAGCCTGGCTGGAGTGAATCACCTGGGTGAAATAACGATGGAGGAGCAGGTTTTCGAGTTGCGGGTTCGCGTCGAACGCTTCCTTGATCCTGTCCAGGAACTGGGCGCGGATGATACAACCGCCGCGCCACAGCATCGCGCAGTCGCCGTAGTTCAGCGGCCAATCATGTTCACGGGCCGCAGCCTGCAGCTGCACGAAACCCTGGGCGTAGCTGCAGATCTTTGAGGCATACAGGGCCCGCCGGATCGATTCAATAAACCCGGCCCGCTTATCCGGCTGCGAGGCGAGGGCCAGCGTCGCATAAATATTATTATCAACGCTGATCGTATCGACCTCGTGTCCGGCCTTGTCGAGCGGTCCCTTGAGCACCGCGTTGGCACGCTTTCGCTCTTCCTTCAGCGCCGACAGCGAACGAGCGAAAACCGCCGCGGTTACCAGCGTGCTCGGCACGCCCAAGTCCAGCGCCAGCTGGCTCATCCACTTCCCGGTACCTTTCGCACCGGCTGTGTCGAGAATCGAGTCGACC
>JBFWYF010000648.1:0-4782 GCA_050186685.1 Pirellulaceae bacterium | reverse complement strand
CCCTGCCGCCCGTCGTCTACTTGAATGATGGCGACGGGACCTTCACACGCAAGGCGAACGCCATCGCCGGCGTGGATCCGGGTTCGCTCGACTACAGTTTCTGGGGAATGGCCGTTGCGACAGATTTCGACAATGACGGTATCGTCGACATTCTGATGAACGGGAAGTATTTCCTGAAGGTGTTGCGAGGGCTGGGCGATGCGAACTTCACGGAGATGAACGCTGCCTGGGGAATCCGGGATGTCTCGGCATCGGCGGTCGATGACGGGTTGTGCTTCGGCGATTTCGATCGCGACGGCGACTTGGACATCGTCGGCTATGATTCGATCTGGCCCACGCGCACGTTGAACGTCTATCGCAACGACCTGGCAGGAGGGAACTGGCTAAACGTCCGGCCGGTCGGATTGGCCGGCAACAAGGGCGCCACCGGTGCCAAGATCCGGATCTTCGCGGCTGGCACCGACGAGTTGCTCTGGTACGAGGAAGTGGGCGCGTACGACTTCCAGGTGGCAACCAATTCGTACGGCTATGGCGAAACCGAACGGCACTTCGGACTCGGCTTCCGGACGGCCGTCGACGTGGTCGTCGAGTTCGCCGGCAGCGGCCGGTCGGCTCGGCTCAACCAGGTGCCGGCCAATCAGACCGTCCGGATCGTCGAGCCCGCGTCGTAGCTCCAGGCGGGGCTCCTGACCGCGGGTGCCCACTCCGTGCCTCGGCGCCTCCGCGTGCAGCACTCCCCCCGGGGCGAACTGCGGGATGTGCAGGTTCATCTCCTGCTCGGCGCACACAGAAGACGGCGGAATGCTGTAGTGCGTCCGGTTTCCCGCAGAGCCCGCGGGGGTCGCTGAGAGGATTGCACCGCAGGGATTTCTCTGCGGCTGGTGAGCCACGACGATCCGCCGTCGATTCCGCATGTCGCGCTCACGCCGTTGTTGCCCGTGTCGCTTGCCTGACGATGGCCAAGCGGTAAATCGACGACGACGGAGCGTCGTGCCACATTACATGCTGGCGGCGAGCGGCGGGCCTCGAATGCTATGCGGCTCGCGCGACGGCGGGCGAATTCGCGGGAACTTTCTCGGCCGAATGGAGCCATTTCCAGCGGAGGAGCAGCCAGTAGGGATGACGCTTCAGCGGTCCTCGGAAGACCCACGGGGCCTGCCGTGTCCCGGGAAGGCCAATCGCCAGGGAAGACTGCGCTAAATTGCGTCCTACGGGATCCTCGGTGCCGAGTTGTTGATAGCCGGACACATGTCGCATTTCCCAGGCCTTTAGATCAGGCCACGACAGAAAATCCTCGTAGTGCCCGGCGTGCGGGAACAGTTGCGCAAATTGCTGGCCCCAAGGAGTAGACAGATGGCAGTTGTGATGCGCAATTAGCCGCACGTGAGCGAGTCGCGTCGCGGCATAGGACAGGTTGTTGGCCAAAAACGTTTTCGGACCGTCGATCAAGAGCGCGATGCGGTGCATGTTACCGCAGGCACTCGGCAGCACGGCGAAGGCATCGCCGGTGATCAACAGCAGATCTCGATACTCGCGCAGCGCCGCTGCAAACGGCTTCGCGTCCGGGCTGATCGTGTCGATTGAGCACACCGGGATACCCGTCTGGTCGCTGAATCGGCCGAGTATCTGGGTGGAATAGGCATGTTCTCCGCGTCCGGATTCGACAATCGCATCGATGCCATGCGCTTCGCAGGCTCCCAGAAAGAATGCCATTTCCAGTGGATAGATCCCGGTGGTCCAGGGAACGTTCCAACTGCGAATCGCATGTCCCCAACGGCGTGCTGCGGCCGCCGTGTCGGCATGGTGGCAGCTGCCCGCCAGCGGGCTTTCGTCGAGGTGAGAAATGCCAGCATCCATCTTGATGTACTCCCTTCCCTGGTTCTGTCCGCGCAAGGAGCGAAGCGGGGAAATGACGTCTGTTGAGAAAAGCATGGACGGAAGCGCCGTCGACCTTACTTCTTGGTCCACTGATATCGGCACTTTTGAAAAGTGCACTTGACAGGCGTTTCCGCGCGCGGCTACTCTCCGCACCCCTCCAAGGAAGGACTCCTGACGTAGCCGCTCATTGACCCGGTCCCTGCGGGACTGGCCGGAGTGACAACCATGTCCCAGGAACACGATCCGCGACGAATCGTCTCCTGGAGGCGGCGTTGGATCGCCGCGTTCCTCATGGTTTTCCTGGCGACCTCGCGACCGGCGGTCGGTGGTGAAGGATTGCTGCAGGCAGCACGCACGGACGTGCGGGAGCCTTCCATTCCCGAACCATCCCAGCCTGCGGAAGAGCGGCGCCGCAACACGAGTCGGCGTCCGGATGAAGAGAGTCCCTACGACGAATCGAGTACCGAGTCCCCGTTCAAAAACTGGCTGCTGCCGGCGGCCTTCGGCCTGGGGATGGTTGCGGCGTCGCCCATTCTGGGACCGCGCTACCTGCTGCTCGATGAAGGGGACGTCGGGCACTACCCGCGGTTTCCCTACGAGGGAGGTTTGCCGGGATATCTCATGATCGAGCCGGAGGTGCCGCTCGACGGTTTTCCCTGGTCGACGCGGATCCGCACGGAGTATGCGGACAACTTCGACGATCTGTCGCTGATCGGAGGACGCCTGCTCTACGAATTGTCGACACCCCGATTCGGGGCAGACGTGGCAATGAACTATCGGCGCGAGGCGCTGGCGGCGGGCGCCCATGATTCGGTGTGGACGGGCGACACCAATCTGGTTTACCGGTTCGCTCAGTCGGAAAACTGGCAGTTCCGTGCGGGAGTGGGTGCCAACTGGCTGGCGGACTCGCGCAATACGGAATGGGGCTACAACCTGACGTACCAGTTCGATTGGTTTCCGAGTCAGCCCTGGGTCATCTCGGCGGAACTGGACTGGGGCGAAGTGGGGCATGCCCATTTGCTGCATTTGCGATCCACGATCGGCTGCCAGATTCGCGGCGTGGAAGTGTATACCGGTTACGACCACTTTGACCTCGGTCCCTCGGTCCTGAACGGGCTGGTCGCGGGCCTCGAGTTCTGGTTCTAGGCGAGCTCTGCGCCCGGGCCGGAGCGAATTACTTTCCGGTCGAGGGTGTGTCGATACTCGTTACTGAGGTGTCGCCGTCAAGCACGGTGTGAGGGCGTGGTGTCCCGCCTGGCAAACAGGATACTGCCCATGCTGCGCTCGTATCTCCACGACTCCTTGTGCATCGGATTGCTCTTGCTGGTCTCAACACGAACAGGGGCCGGCGAAACCGGACCGGATGCTCCGTCGCCCAGCGCTGCTGCTTCTCCGTCGCCAGCGATGGTGGCGCTCCGCACCCATGTCCGGCAGGCGCTCGACTCCCATTATGTCCGTCCGTTGAACTCGCGCGACGACAGTCCGTGGTCGGTGCTGCATTGGTCTATCGCTTATGGAGTCGATGCCCAGTTACGGGTGGGCGGACCGGGCGGGGAAAAGGCGAACGCCATCGGTTGGCTTTGCTTTCACCGGGCATCCGCCGGCCTGGCGTTTGTTCACCTGTACGATGGGCAGCTATATCTGCCCATTGCCCCGGGCCTGCAGGGCCACTCGGGGCAGTTTCTCAGCATGCTTGCCCAAGCCCGCGTTCGCGCCGATTTCCCCTTGCACACCGAAGGCCGGAGTTTTACGGTCGCCGATCTCGTGCAGCAGGAACAGCGGACGTGCGAATCGGGGACGGAGTTGACGTTTAAGCTGATCGGTCTGAGCCACTATCTCCCGTCGGATGCATCATGGACGAACGTCGAAGGCGAGCGATGGGATATTCCGCGATTGATCCGCGACGAGTTGCGACAGCCGGTCTTGCGCGGCGCCTGTTGCGGCGGGACGCACCGGCTGATGGGGCTCAGCTACGCAGTGCGGAAACGTGAATCGCGCCGGGAGCCGGTCGAAGGCGCCTGGTTGCGAGCCAAGGAGTACGTCGAAGAGTACCAACGCTATGCGCTGAGTCTGCAAAACGCCGACGGCAGCTTCAGTACCGCGTTCTTTCTCTACCCGGACAATCGAGGGGACGTTGCGCGGCGCATCGAGACCACGGGACATGTGCTGGAATGGCTGGTGTTCTCGCTGCCCGTCGACCAATTGCAGGATCCGCGAATCGTCCGCGCAGTCGATTATCTGTCCGGGCTCTTGATCCAGTACCCGGACGGACACGAGAACTACGGTTCCCTCGGACATGCGTTGCACGCGCTGTCGCTGTACGAAGAACGCGTCTTTCACGCGCGACCAGGTGACCGGTCCACGAGACTGGCCGCCGCGCGGAGCGAGACGCCCGCGAGGTAACAGGCGGTTCGCGTTCGAGGACGTACTGCCCCCGTTCCGGCGAATCGGGCTACGGGCGAACGGGGGTGCCGCGCCTGCGGTAACGGGTTAAATCCGGAACAGCTTCTTGGCATTCTCGTAAAGCAACTTGCGTTCGATCGCCTTCGACGTCGCAAAGCGTCGCACGGCGGCAATCGTCTGAGCGCCCTGGCACTCTTTCCCTTGTCCGAACCGGTCGGCGCAGTCGCTGCCATAGATCAGCTTGTCCTGGTGCCGCTCGAAGAAACCGGGCGTGTGGTCCTCGTCCCGCGTCAGGGCGTTCAATCCGGACCCGGCCGACAAGTCGGCGTACATGTTGGGATAGTCGCGCAGGTAGCGATCGGTCAGCCCGCCGGGCGTAACTTTACCCTTCGGGTACAGCTGCTCCTGGACATGGTTCTTGTCGATGTTGCCCCACATCGTCTGGGCATGACCGATAAAATTGGTTTTTGGGAATTTTTCCAGCATCTTGTGGAACCGGTC
>JBFWYF010000647.1:0-4811 GCA_050186685.1 Pirellulaceae bacterium | reverse complement strand
TCTTCAGTTTGTCGTGCAGATCGTAGATAACCTCCGCCAACGGCATCTCGAACGTCAGCAATGTACGCGTAGGCGACAGATACTCCGTGCGGATCTGCGTACCTCGCCGATCCATGCATAGCCGCATGACCGCCCCGATGTACTCCGCGGGCTGGATCAAATTGATGCGCACAATCGGCTGCAGGAACTCGAGAATCTCGCCCGCATCCGGCACTTCCTGCGGCCGATGGATCTCGAGTCGCTCGTTCTTGCGGTTGACCACCTGGTACGTGACGTTCGGTGCCGTCTGCACGAGGTCGATGTCCGCCTCCTGCTCAAGCCTCTGCTGGATGATCTCCATGTGCAGCAGGCCGAGGAAGCCACACCGGAATCCGAAGCCCAGCGCATCGCTGGATTCCGGTTCGAACGTGAAGCTCGGATCGTTGATCGCGAGCTTCTCGAGCGCGTCGCGCAGTTCGGAATAATCCTGGCCGTCGGACGGGAACAGCCCGCAATACACCATATGCTGCGGTTTCTTGTAACCCGGCAGCGGCTGAGCGCCCCCTTCCCCCGGTACGCTGACCGTGTCACCGATGTGGACCAGGTTCAACGATTTGATGTTGCAGATCAGGTAGCCGACCTGCCCGGCCCGCAACTCGTCGCAAGCACGCTGGCGCGGAATGAATTGGCCCAGTTCCGTAATCTCGTGATTCGTCCCTTGCCTCAGAAAACGGATCTTCTGACCTTTCCGCACGCTTCCGTTCATCAACCGAACGTAGGTCACGGCCCCGCGATAGTCGTCGTAGTGGGCGTCGAACACCATCGCCTGCAACGGATCCGACGGACTCCCCTGCGGCGGCGGAATGCGGTCGACGACGGCATCCAGCAACTCGCGAATCCCGATCCCTGTTTTGGCGCTGACCTTCAGCACCTCGCTCGACTCGATCGCCAGCGAATGTTCGATCTCGTACAACACTTCCTCAACGCGCGCGTTGGTGAGATCAATCTTGTTGATCACGGGAACGATCGTCAGATTCGCGTCCATGGCGGCGAAGGCGTTCGCCACCGTCTGCGCTTCGACGCCCTGACAGGCATCCACCACCAGAATGGCTCCCTCGCAGCACGCCAGCGCGCGAGAGACCTCGTAATGGAAGTCGACGTGCCCCGGCGTGTCGATCAGGTTCAACTCATACGTCTCCCCGTCCCGTTCGTACTGCAGCCGGACCGCCTTGGCCTTGATCGTGATACCCCGTTCCCGCTCCAGGTCCATCCCGTCGAGCAGCTGTTCGCGCATCTCCCGGCGACTTACCGTCCCCGTTGTTTCCAGCAGTCGATCGGCCAGTGTGCTTTTGCCGTGGTCGATATGGGCAATGATGCAAAAATTTCGGATGTTCTTCTGCGCGATCTCAGCCATGTTGCCTCTGTGATTTACGCGGCTGTGAACGGCCTCGTCGGCCTATCACCTGCCGTGTCGTTCCAGCCCTCGCAGCGGGCCCCTGCGCCACTCTCTACCGTCGTGGAGGGACGTCCTCCACCTCAGCGAGTTCGCTCGCGATGCCACGCCGAGTGCGCGATACCGGCCGCTCCGATAAACCCTGCGTCGCCCCCCAAGCTGGCATAGTCGATCACGGTGCCCCCCACCACGTTGAATGCCCGGCGCTGGAATTCGCTGCGCACCTCGTCCAGAAATCGCCGGCCTACGCGCGTCTGGTGGCCACCGAAGGTCATTGCTCCTCCAATGACCACGACCCCCGGATCCACGGAATGGACCACGTTGGTAATGCCCACACCCAGGTAGCGGGCCGTGTCGAGAATAATGTCGAGCGAAAACACATCGCCCGCTTCAGCCTCCTCGAATAAGACCTTCGATGTCAGTTCGTCCCCTTGTTCCAGCCGCTGGTGGACGCTCGAATCGCGACCGGCGGCGAGGGCGTCCCGGGCCCGCGCTACGACCGCGCTGGCACTAGCGTACGCTTCCAACTCGCCACGCCCCCCACCCCAGACGCATAACCGAGCGTCGTCGCGGCAGTCAATCACGAGATGCCCCAGTTCGGATCCGAAACTGTGTTCCCCGTCCACCGACACCCCGTTCAGGATGATGCCGCCACCGACGCCGGTGCCCAGCGTGAACATCACCATGCTTTTGTACGACCGACCACTGCCTACCCAGAACTCGCCATACGCCGCCGCATTCGCGTCATTCGCATAATAGCACGGCTTGCCACACGCTTCGCCCAAACGATCCCGTACCGGATAATGCCGCCAATGCGGCATGTTCGGCGGCTCCAGAATCATCCCGCGAGGAATATCCTGCGTGCCGGGCGTACCTAATCCCACCGCCACGACTTCGGCCGGAGAAATGCCCAGCGAACTCAGTAGCGAGTCGATCGCCGCCTTGTCGCGCGCAATGGAATCCCCCGGCCCGCGCTCTTCCAACGTGGCAATCGATGTCTTCCCCAGCACCACGCCGTCATTATCCAGGACGCCGATCTTGGTGTTCGTCCCACCTACGTCGACCCCTACAAAAAACGGCCGCTGCGCCCGTTCAACGGGAATCCCTTCTTGCACGCGTGGCATGTGCGGGTTTCACATCCTAAAACTGGGTAAAATCAAGCCTCGTCAACCTGTGTCGAGTATAGGGACGGGAGACGATCAGGACAATTGAGGGAAACCCGACGTGAACCTGCTGCCCGTCCTCGACCTCATGCATCGGCAGATCGTGCACGGCGTGGCCGGCGAGCGCGCGCGATATCGCCCCATTGTCAGCCAAATTGCCGCCGACAGCGCCCCGGCCACCGTGGCCCTCGCCATCCAAAAGTACTACGGTTGCGACGAATTCTACCTCGCGGACCTGGATGCCATCGGCGGCGCCGCGCCCCAGTGGGATGTGTACCGGCAATTACTGGCACTTGGATTGCAGCTCGTCATCGACGCTGGAACCGGCACCATCCCCCGCGTCTCGGACTTGGCCTCCTTCGCCGACATGCACTCGGCCGTTACCGGTATCGTCATCGGCCTGGAGAGCATCGCGCCCGACATCTCGCTGGCGGAACTTCACCGCTGCGCGGGCCCCGACCGCAGCGTCTTCAGCCTGGACCTCAAATCCGGCCAGCCGTTGCTCGCACGCCCCGACTGGTCCGCTCTCACTCCCCTGCAGCTTGTCGGCCGCGCGGCATCCGCCGGCTTCCGACGGCTCCTCGTGCTCGATCTGGCCGCCGTTGGCGTGGGACAAGGCCCTCCCACCGGCCCGCTCTGCCGCGCCATCCACCGTGCACACCCGGAGCTGGAAATCTGGTCAGGTGGAGGGGTCCGATCGCGCACGGACCTCGCATCCCTCGCCGACGCCGGCTGCCAACGCGTGCTCGTCGCCTCCGCGCTCCACCAGGGCACTTGGCTGGTCCCTCCCGCAGCCTGCTAGAGGCCGGCCCAGGCATCCAGTTGTAGCACCAGCTGATTAACTTGCCCGTCGTCGGTTTCCAGTACGGGAAACGTGTACCCGCTCACCTGATATGATCCAGCCGGCCAGTCGATCTCGACTTCAGCAACGGAAAGCCTTCCGCGCTGAAAGCCCAGTCCGTCCGAGTCTTGTCCAACAACCGCAGTCGCGCCACCGACTCCGTCATCGCTGCCGCTGCAGTCGAGATTTTGACCGATTTCTTGGCCATCGTCTCCACCCCCCATCAAGATGGTCGGCCATTTTTCATAACGCCGCGAGACTGTCAATCGTGGAGAGAACCCATGGCCTATTCCCTTCGCCAGCGAGCTTAAGGAAAGAGAAGCCCTAACGCGAACCCTCGCCTCAATATTCGGAGACAACGCCCATGGCCTATATCGATGCGGTCCAAACGAACCGAGGTCCCATGCTGTTCTATAACCTGGATCAGGCCGTCGGGCCCGGAGCCCCGAACTCGCGTCTGGATGTGCTGGCCGTCCAGTACTTTCTCCGCGAGATCTTCAAAGCCAGTCCCTCGCACAAGCCTCCCGGACAGCTCCAAGTCACCGGCGTCGCGGATGCCACCACATTCCAGTGGATCCTCCACTTCCAGCAGGAAACCAAGAAAGGAGGTCGGCAGATCGCCACCGACGGACGAGTCGACAAGGCTCTCGGCCTCAAAGGATCCATCTCGGGTCTGCAATACACGATCCTGTACATGAATCTCAACCTGCGCAAGGCCCGTCCTGCAGACTACGAGAAACTGGCCGCTGCCAGCGACTGCCCTCCTGAACTCGTCCCACACTTCACCGTCCAGTGGCTGCGCAGTACCGAATAGGCGCCATAAGTAAGTGACTTTTAAGCCACACCGGAGGGGCCGGCTGAAGCAGTAGCCTAGCGGGGGCCCAGCCGTTTCGATGCGAAAACCCCGCCAGCCGAATCCCCTTTCCTTCCGAACCGATCGCGGCTCGTTTTCTCTTCCTGCGCAGCCTCACGCGCGATCGGTTGGGGGGGAGAGGGGACCAGCGGGAGGCAATCCCGCGGGCACGTGCCGGCGTCATCACCCTCGTAGATCGACACTGGCGCGGCAAGCTCCGCCCGAACCTTGTGAACAGGAAGCGGCAAGAGCCCGGACTACTTGCCCGACTCCGCCACCTCCGGAACTCCGCCAGGCCCCGGTCGCAGTTGCGGCAGTCCATAGCGGATGGACTCGTCCTCGCGGAACACGTCGTCGAAATCTGTCTGGTCGACTTCGCGCCGCAGCAACAAGTAGATCGCCGAGGCCGCGCAGAAGAAAAAGCTGAACCGGAAGGCCCTCGCGATGAGGAAGACGAGCCCGTCCCACATCGCAATCAGCCACGCGCCAGCCCGCAGAAGCGACGAAGGATCCTCGCCACTG
>JBFWYF010000646.1:0-4813 GCA_050186685.1 Pirellulaceae bacterium | reverse complement strand
TAATAAAGGTTGGGTTCTTGCTGGCCTGGCAGTTCCTGGAGGAGGAATTCGATCGCTTCGTTCCACGTCTCCTCCGAGATCGGCACTGCCAGGAACACGCGGCAAGTCATGGCCTCGGCGGTCATCGTACGCGTCGTGCGTTCTCCCGGACGGTAGCTTGCCAGCCCCCGATGGGCTCCTTGAGCCGAACTGTCGAGGAACTGGAGCATCAGCTGGCGGTTAGTCGCGGGTGTGGTCAATCCGCCCAGCTCGGCGCTGCGCAGGGCCATGACCTGCCAGCCGAACTGGCTCATGTCGCCCCGGTCACCCGGTTGATACCGCCAGCCGCCGGACACCCGGTCCTGGGCGGCCAGGGTGTACTGCAGCGCGCGGCGGAGGCCGGGCAGCAGTCGGGCGTCGCCGGTCATCGCATAGGCTTCGGCCAGTGCCACGAAGGCGATCCCGTGGCAATACATGCGCTCGAACTGTTTGGCCGCGCCGGCCAGGTTACCGTCCACGTGCTGGCTGGCCAGCAGGAACTCGAGACCGTGCTGCACGGTTTCCCGAAGACGTCCTGATAGATGCGTATGGCCGGCGCCCAGATGAGCGAGCAAGGCGAGACCGGTAATGCCGGTGTCGGCGTCCGCGCCGGCGCCCCGCCGATCTTGTCCGAGCGTGCGCGTTTCCCGTCCGGCTCCAAACTCACTGGCATCCCAGCGGCCGTCGGCCTGCTGTTGGGCGGCCAGCCAAAGCAAGGCGGCCTGGACGGCGGCCTCCGTTTCTTCGTTGGATCCCAGCTGAAAGGCAAACGGCATGCGATGAGGGTCCTGCCGCATGCGGTAGACATCGGGCACCGGCCGGCCGTTCAACGTTTGGACCGGCGGAATCTCTGGAATGACTTGCCTTGCCGCTTCGGCGGTCCTCGCCGCGTCAGGGCCGGAATCGGCCGATGGCGGCGCGGCGGCGACCGGCGCGGCATCGGCAGGAGCCGACGCGACCGGCATGACCGGCAACGGCGTCTCCTCGGGTGGCATCGCATCCCGCTCGGGCTGCCGAGCGACGTCCACTGCTGGCTGGTCGGCGGCCGGTGGCGGGGACGCGGGGGGAGCCGCGGCAACTGCGGGTGGCGGATCGTCCGGCTGGGCTGTGGGCGGTTCCGCTGGGGGACCTGTCGGCTCCGACGGCTCGCGTGCGACGACAACCTTCGGCACCTCCGGCAATTCGATGTCGATATCGGCAGGCGGCAGCTGCGGCACATCGATGGCAACGCGCGCCGGCGGCTCCGACACCTCGGTCTCCGGTTCATCGGTAGCCGGTTCGGCCGCCTCAGGCATCGGCTCCGGAGGGGCCAGCAGGTCCGGGGGCGGTTCCGGCGACGGACTCAGGAGTTGGGCCGGCTGTGTCGTATCCAGCTCCGGTGGCAACTTGGCCGCAGCCTGGGAATCGAGTGAAGGAGACAGGTCCGCGTCCGCCGGCGGTGCGAATTCGCTGGCCGCATCATCCATGAGCGGGAAGTGCTCGGACGGCGACGGAGGCATAGAATCCGCCAACGGTACGGCCAACTCGGCGTGCTCAACCTCGTCCTGGTTCAGAAACGACACACGCACCGATAGATCGCCCGCCAGGTGTCCGCCCGACACATTGAGCCTTGTGCCATACGCATAGCACAGGAACAGCAGGTGGGCGAACACAGACAATACGACGCACTTCGACACCGGGCGGACGTGGCCCCACCGTGTCCCCATCAGGATCAGCAGGGCCAATGTCAGGGCAGCCAAGCCGACCCAGAGCGCGAGCTCCAGCCAACTCATGGCGGCTAGTTTGTCCGACCAGGAGGCCGCCAGCAGCAGTACGACTTCGGTCGACATGAGGCTCCTTCCCCCCGGCGAACATTTCTCTGGCCACTTCGCGTTCGGCTGATCCGGCGCGACAGGCATGTCCGTCGGCCTCCGCGCCGAGCGACGGCGCGAGACTCCTAGCGTTTGACGCCGACCGTAATTCCCATGTCCCTGACCCCGGCCTGCCGGCACGTGGCCAGCACCTGTGCCACGTTTTGAAAGGCGCCCTCGGCATCGCCTCGCACGGTGACGCGGAACGCCGGATTCTGGCGACTCCACAACATCATCTTCTCGGCCAGTTGCTCCAGTGTGACGGGTTCGCGGTCCAGCGTCACGGTTCCGTCCCGATAGACATTGATGGCCACCTGGTCCGGAGCTGCCGGAAGGTGCCGTGCATCCGAAACCTGCGGCACCTTCAAGCCGATGCTGCGCTCCAGCTCGGTGAACTTTGTCCCGGTCATGAAGAAAATGATCAGCAGGAATAACACGTCGATCATGGAGGTCAGATTGAGCGACGGTTCCTCGTCGGCGTGTGTCTTGAGCGGCACGGGTAACTCCCTCTTGCAATCAGGCGACTTTCAGCCTCCGTTTGCCGCGACCGCCATCCTCGGACTGTTCCTTCAGCCAGCTGTCCGAGGCGATCAGGTCGACAACTTCCTGGCCATGGGCATCGATCTGAATAATCAGCCGATCGACGCGCCCCACGAAGTACCAGTAGGCGACCAACGCCGGAATGGCCACGCATAAGCCAGCTGCGGTCGACAACAGGGCCTCGCCGATCCCCTCCGCCAGCAGTTCCGGACGCCCCATGGCATTCGACGTGGAGATCGCATTGAACGAGCTGATCATGCCACACACCGTCCCGAGCAATCCGAGCATGGGACTGATGGTCGATATCCCGTTGAACAGGCGCAGGTAACGTCGCAAGCTGCTGGTAACGCGCTCGCCGGCGTCCAGTACCGACTGCTCGACTTCCACCGAGGGCCGGCCCCATTTCTTCACGGCGGCACTGAAGACGTCTGCGATCGGACTGCCGTTCTGGCGGCAGAGCTGAAGTGCGGTCTCTCGATCGAGCTGGTTTTCGCGCAGCTGTTCCAGGAATCGCCGAACAAAGGGACCTGGAATGACGCGGCCGCGGCGCAAGCTGATGGCCCGTTCGAAGACAAAGACCAGTAACAGGAAGGAACAGACTCCGATCGGCAACATCAGCGGGCCGCCATCGTGAATCACCTGCAACAGGTTTTTGGTCGGTATCGGGCTCGCCTCCATCAAGGGCTCGATATTTTGCTGATCCGTCGCGACCGGTGCCGCCGCGGCGTCCGGCAGGGGCTGGGCCAGCACATTCACCGCGGGAACCACCCATGCCAGCCAACCAGCCAGTAAGCCTAGACGAACCAACGCAGTGCGGCGAAGAAGCCCATCTTCGTCGCGGGAACATCCTGCTTCCAAGACTGTCATCCGTTGCACGATCCCGACTCCTTCCCACCGCCCAGAGTTTTGCCCACGGGCGGACTAGGCTCGGTTTCGAATCCCCGGAAACGGACCGCGAAGCGGTGCGCCCGGTCCCGCGGGAAACGGGGCGGCCTGTGGTCTTCCTGACCATGCCGAGACCCTGCCGCATCTCAACCGGGGGCGGTACTGTATCGACGAGTGGCGGTGCGCGACAAGTCCGATGCGGGAACGACGTCTGCCGACCGAACGCGAGGCAGGCGCCAATCGACGGGTTTAGAAACCTGGGAAATCGGTGCTGCGGCTCTCGCGGAAAGCCCACAAGGCTGACCACAAAGGGCTCCCCAAGTCTTCGCCCCCCGTACGCCGGGAGTGGGCCAGGGGCCTACGGCTGGGATGCCGATGATGGCGAGGACGCGGCCAATTGCCTTTGCAGCAGGCGGGCGCGGAGATAATTCCCCTGAGACTGCGGCGATGTGTCCGCCAGCAGAACTTCCTGCGCTTTATCCAGTTTGCCCTGAGCCTCGTAGGTTCGCGCGAGGTTATAGCGGGCGGCTGGCGCCCACATGCCGTCAGGCCAGGGTGCCAGCGAGCGACTCTTGAGCCATTCGGCCGCCGAGTCCAGACGGCCGGACTCGAGTTGGAACAGGCCCAGCCAGAAGCTGGCGCACTGCTTCGTGCTTAGCATCATATGGCGGACGGCGGAGAGCTGAGCCTGCCACAATGCATCGGTGTGGCGATTGGTACGTTCCAGGCCGAACTGCTTCTGGATTTCCACGTCATGGGCCAGGGCGTCGAGATCGTCCTTGTTGATGCGTGATTCCATGAGCAGTTCTTTCGCACCCTTGTGCTCGTCCTGGGTGTCCAGCTCGCCGCGGAAATACAGGTAGCGGGCACGTGCCAGAGACGAATGATTCGCAAAGATGCCGAACCGGAGGGCATAATCAGCCGCGAGCCGCTCGTCGTTCCGCATGAGCCGCTCGTAGGTCGAGCGAAACCAACCGGCTTCGAACGGCACGCTCCACACGTATACGTCATACACTCCGGGACACGACTCCAGCTTCTGAGCCAACGGAGTGAGTGCGACCGTCAGCACGGTGCGGCGTTCGCCCAGCAGCTGCTTTTCGAGAAGCTGAAACCGTTGCGACAGATGGGGTGCGATGACGTCGATCAGCGCGGCGACCTCCGCCAGATCTCGGGGCTCGACCTGATAGGGATGGTCTGCGGTTCCGAGCGCGCTCAGCAGCGTTGGATCATCCCGGACCTGCTGCAACGTGGCGATACCTTCCAGGTCTCGGCCGGGGAGCGGCAGCCCGAGCTGGGCGTCGAACAGGTACAGCTGATCCTTCACGACGACTCCCGAGACCCACGGGCGGGGCCGGGGCGGGATTGTCTTGCCGGGAAAGGCCAGGGTAACGACGTCAATCCCTTGTTGTCGGGCCAGCAGAGTAAAGACGCGCATGCGCTGCCAGGCATCGCCCTGCCCATAGAGCAGTACCTGCCGTGCTTCGAGATAGTAGCCCGGTCCGGGAATGCCGCGCACGGCA
>JBFWYF010000645.1:0-4813 GCA_050186685.1 Pirellulaceae bacterium | reverse complement strand
ATCGACAACGAAGGCCGGGTCATCTCCCGCAACGAGCTGCTCGAAAATGTCTGGGATATGCCGGCCACGATCACGACCCGCGCCGTTGATCAGTTCATTCGACGTCTGCGGAAGACATTCGAACCGGACCCCGCGTGCCCTCGCCATTTCCTGACGATCCGCGATGCCGGCTATCGTTTCGTCGCGGCGGGCATCACCGGCACCGCTGAGTCGATGGAGCCGTCCGACGACGACCCTGAGCAGTAGATCCGAGTAACGGAACCGACCGGGCACGGCGGACCCCCGCCCGGATCGGCGAGCGAACAGGTGTCCCGATTCTCGCAGTCGAGAGGTGCCACCATGGCGAAAAAATCTGCAACGAAACGTGCCGCTCCCGGCAAATCCCGCAGCAGTCCACGACCTGCGCCTCGTGCGGCCAAGCAGAAGGCGGCCAAACAAACTGCGGCCAAGCGGCTCGCGGCTCGGAAGACGACCCAAGCTGCGGCACGCACGGTCCGTAAGCCGGCCAAGACCGCTCGCCTCTCGCCGCTCGGCCGCCCGAAGGTCACTGGCGAGGAACTGCTATACATGCTCTTCAAAGAGGACTTTCACGCGCGGAACGTATTCGAGTTCCTGGGCGTCCAGACCGTCAAGGAACTGGAAAAGTACTCGCCCCAGCAGATCGTCGGGCTGCTCACGCGCCCTATCACACAGACCGTGGAACGGATTCGTACAAAGCTGGCCGAGAAGAACCGATATCTCTTAGATGATGTCGAATTCGCGCGGACTTACCAGCAGCAAGTCCAGGGAGAGTGACGTCCTGCGGAGTGAAAGTCCCGGCTGGGATCAGTAGGCGCCCTGCAGGATCGCCAGCAGATCGTCGCGTGACGCTTGGCGCGGATTAACGGCCAACAGCCGTTTGATGGCGAAGGACTTGTCCGCGAAGCCGGCCAGTTGCTCGGGGCGTCCGCCGAGGTCGCGGATACGAGCCGGTATCCCAATCGCGCGGCAGATTCGTTCCACTGCCGCGATGGCACCTTCGGCGTCTTCGGCCGCGGTTGCTTCGTCTCCGGACAACAGTATGCCGATCCGAGCAATCGCTTCGCGCCGAGCCGGAAGGTTGAACCGCATGACGTGGGGGAGCAGCAGGCCATTGCCGGCTCCATGTGAACAATGCAGTTCCCCCCCGAGCGGATATTCCAGTGCGTGGACCAGCGCAACACCGCAATTCGAGAACGCCATGCCGGCCAACGTCGCGGCCAAGGACATGGCATCGCGGGCCGCCGTGTCGGCGGGTTCCTCGACCGCCCGAACGAGATTTCGGCCGATCAACCGCAGCGCCTGCTCGGCGAGCCCCATGCCGAGCGCGTAGCGGCCTTCGTACGCGAGAGCTTCTCCATCACCCGTTTCCAGCTCGCTGAAATCGGTCGCCGTGTAGGCTTCGACCGCATGGGCCAGCGCGTCGATGCCCGCGTCCGCGGTAACCTTCCGTGGGCAGCTATAGGTCAGCTGAGGATCCACGATAGCGACGGCCGGTCGCAGATACTGGCTGAGCGTGCTGATCTTCATCCGTTGCTCGGCATCCGTGACCACAGCGGCATGCGAGACTTCGCTGCCGGTGCCGGCGGTGGTTGGCACGCAAACCAGCGGAGCGACGGGGCCGGGAACCCGGTCAAACCCGAAATAGTCAGCAGGTGTGCCACCGTGGGCATAGAGTACCGCCGTCAACTTGGCAAGATCCAGATTGCTGCCGCCGCCGATTCCTATTAGCGCGGTGGGTTGGGCGCCCCGGGCCCGTTCGCTGGCCCGCAGGACCACCGCGAGACTCGGCTCCGGTTCACCGCCATCGAACAGCTCGACCTCAACTCCGGCAGACCGCAGGGGACCAGCAACCCGCTCGACAACTCCGGCTTCACAAAGCAAGCGGTCGGTGACGATCAGCACGCGCGACCAGCGCCGGCGGAGGCAGATCTCCGGCAGCCGGTTCACCGCGCCGATTCCGTAGGTCAATTGCCCGGCGGTACTGAAGTTCCACGTCGTCCGCATGGCATCATTGCTGCTTTTTCATGAGCGTCTTGAGCGTCGTGGCAAGCAGTTCCGGTTTGTCGGAAGAAATGATGTGGTCAATCTGTTTCTGGGGGACTTTCAGCGCGGACAAGTGGGTGTTGACGTGCTTCCATAACTGGACGCGTTTTTTTCCTTCGGAGAGGTACAGGTCGCTGGCCAGCTCCTGCAACCGCTGGATCGCGATCTCGTCGCGGTTGTTGTAGTAGTTGCGGATGACCTTTTCCTGAAATCGCGTATGGTTTTGCACAGGCATTCCTTTCGTAAAGGGACGAACCATCGCCGGCACGGGCGAGTCTCAGACGACCGTTCTCTTTCGCTCCGATCGCACGGTTTTCGCGAACAGATTGGACGCGGACGGTGGGTGACGCGGCCGCTCGGCGGGTGCTGCGCCCGCATCGGCTGCGACGTACCCGTTGTCTAAGAACATTGGACAATGACCCGGAGGCCAGGGAAAGTGAGGCAAGCGGTGAAGGTGCCGCCACCCGCGAGCGACGGCCGGCCGCGTCGGGCCGTAGATAGGCAATAAATCGGAATTTTTCCCGGGGTCCATGGCGTCAAAAGTGACGACATTCCACGAGAGCGCCAGCCGACCGCCGCCAAGGGATGCGTCGTCTTAGCGCAAGATCGGACGCGCGGTAGATTTACAGGCGATTCTTGTCCGCACCACCAGCCTCCCCCGGGGCGTGGCGACGCTGCCCGGCTTTTCCGAGCAGCCCGGAGCGTGCTACCCAACCTACGACCTTTCAGCGAGCCATCCATCATGCCACTCGTCAAATTCATCAAGGAGAAAAAGGAAATCGAAGTGCCGGAGGGAGCCGTGCTGCGTGCCGAAGCCGCAAAGGCGGGAATCAATCTGAACTGTGGCGTGAATGGCTACGGCGCCAACTTCAACAAGGTCATGAACTGCCACGGACTGGGGTTGTGTGGCACCTGCCGCGTGCTGATCACCAAGGGGATCGAAAACACCAACAAACTGACCGCGCGGGAACGTTTGAAATTCAAGACCCCCATCCCGACTCCGATTCCGGATCCCATCCCGTGCCTGGCCTACATCGGACACGAAGATACGATGCGGCTGGCCTGTATGACCCGTGTCTTTGGGGATATCGAAGTCGAAAGCGGCCCGGAAGTGAACTTGTTCGGCGAGAATTTCTTCAGCTGAGATCGGCCGACCGCCGAGCCTCTTTCCGGCAGGTACCGCCGTGAAGCTCATCGTGACGATCGTGCGCCCCAACCTGGCCGAAAGCGTGCTGGACAGCTTGAAGCGCGCTCCGCTTGAAGCACTGCAGATCCGCGAAGTAAAGGGATACGGCCGCCAGAAGAGCTATCTCGACGAGTATGGCGACAGCGAGTACTCGATGGCCTTCCTGCCGAAGGTCGAGATCATGCTGTGGGTGGATGACGCCCGCGTCGAAGAGATCATGCGTAAAGTCGTCGCCGTGGCGCGCACGGGCCGCATGGGAGACGGCAAGGTCTTTGTATTGCCGGTAGCCAATAGCAGTGTGATCGATATCGCGTCGGGCGAACGCCTGGCGTCCTCGTAGCCCCTTTCGCCAGTGGCTACGAAGAGAACGTGCCTAGTTTTTCCCAGCAGCGTTCAGGTCGGGGACGCCGGTCGGATCCGTATCCTTCGGCGCAGCGGCGGCACCTGCGGGAGCGGTATCGTTCGCGCCGTTCGTGCTTTCCTGGCCCTTCGGTGCGGACCCATTCTGTTCCGGCGTTTTCTGTTCGGGCACTGCTGGAGTCGGTTGGCGCTCGGTGGTGACGGGTGGAGCCTGGACGGCCGGTGCTTGCGCGGCAGGGGCCGGCACTACCACCGAGGGTAACCCCTCGGCAGGCGGCGCGTAATACGTCGCCGTTCCGACCGAACTGCCGCATGGCGAACAAGTATCCAGAGGCACGCTTTCCATTACGGTTCGCGGCACGAGTCGCGTCGTCGTGTAAGGCATCCATTTCGCGACCGTGTGCGGCACCTGCACCTTCCGCACTTCCGACACCCATCGCATCGATTGGACCTGGTAGTCTTCCTGCCGATCCTCGTACTGGTACTTGTAGGACGTCACGGTGACCGGCCGAGTCACCTCTTCCGTAACCCACTTCTGCACCTGCACCTCGACCGGCTTTTGCACGACTTCCGCGACATACTTGGTCACCTGCACGGGAGTCTGCTGGCAGACGACTTTCTGCACATAGCTGGTCTGCGGCACCTGCTGCGCCACCACATTTGGAACGTACTGCCGTGCCACGGAGACGGTGCCGGCCGACTGCTGCGGTACCCAGTGCAGCCCGCCCCGATGATAGACTTGCGTTCCTGTGCGAGGATCGACGAAGTACGCTCCTGGCAGCCACTGCAGACGATTGCGGACAGCTCCCGGCGTGTACTGGTATTGATCGACGAAGCCTCCCTTGTCGACGTATTCCGTGCGCATCGTCGTCACCGGCTCATAGGTCACATAGCTCTGGTCCTGCATCACCGTTTCGGTCGTCGGCCGGTGAACCACTTGTTGCTCGTACCGCGTCTCGGTCTGGACGACGGGTCGCAAAACGCGGTACACCTCCTGCCGCGTCGATGTTTCGGCCACGGGCTTCGCCACCCGCACCGTCCGCTGCCGCGTCTCGGTGAACCACTCTGGTTTCATCGTGGTAACCTGCTGTTCCTGCATGGTCGTTTCATAGGTCAACCGATACGCCGTGACCCGCTCCTCGTCGTAGACTGTGCGGCATACGGCGCGGTAGGCGGTCGTAAAGTCTTGCGCGCCGAGGCCGG
>JBFWYF010000644.1:0-4831 GCA_050186685.1 Pirellulaceae bacterium | reverse complement strand
GTCAGATACGCCATTCACGATTCGACCGATCTCGAGTCAGTGGGCACCACGCAGGTTCAGACGCCGGACGGCCGCCAAATCCCGTTGTCGGCGGTCGCCTCGCTTCAGAGAGATCGGGGACCCAACTTTGTGATGCGAGAGAACGTCCAGCGGCGCATCGTCGTCCAGAGCAACGTGAGTGGACGCGACCTGCGCAGCGTGGTGAACGACATTCAGGCCAGAGTCACGCGGAACGTCAGCCTGCCTCAAGGGTACCGAGTCGAGTACGGCGGTCAGTTCGAGAGTGAGGCGCAAGCCTCAGAGCAGCTGCTCTGGCTCTCACTTGGCGTAGTCGTCGCGATCTTCTTCATCTTGTCGTCTGCGTTTGGATCGTCACGGGACGGACTGCTGATCATGTTGAACCTGCCGCTGGCTCTCATTGGAGGCGTGGCGGGCCTCTACTTGGCTGGCGGCGTCCTCTCCGTGGCGTCCATCGTCGGCTTCATCACCTTGTTCGGAATCGCGACCCGTAACGGCATCATGCTGGTCTCCCATATCCGCCACCTGCAGCAGCATGAGGGAGTGACGAACTTCAGGACGGCAGTGGTTCGGGGCGCTGCCGAACGGCTCGTCCCAATTCTCATGACCGCACTTGCCGCAGGCCTCGCGCTCGTCCCGATTGCGCTTTCCGCCGGTGAACCTGGAAGCGAAATTCAGGCGCCGATGGCCACGGTGATTCTGTTCGGCCTTCTGAGTTCCACGGCGCTGAACATGATCGTCGTCCCGATCCTCTACGAGCGGTTTGGACGGCCCGTGGAGACCCCCGGTCCCTGAGCTCCCGTTCGGCCGCTGTCGCGGCTACATCAGCGCCACAGGCACCACGAAGACCAGTGAGAACGACCACCGGGGCCTCTGGGCCGCGGGAACCTCCTACTCAAACGAGAAGCGACTACCCACCACAAGTTGCGATCCCCAAAGGCTTTCTCGCTGTTTCTACGATCAAGAAGCTAGGCACATTTCTTGGACTCCCAGCGCCCGCAGTTCTGACTGCTGCTCGGGATCCAATGATCAGACGCAGAGGTCAGTTTCACGCGCAGCATGGGAAGGCAATCGTCACGGAGCCTTATCGCCTGCCAGAAAGTCGATGGTGAGGGCGTGGAGTGCGTGTCTTGAGTGTGTCCCCTTTACGAGTGGTGGTTGCGGACGAGGATCGGCGGGCTCGACGACTCTTGGTGAGTCTGCTAACTGGCTGCGACGGCGTACGCCTCGTCGGCGACGCGGGCAGTGGCGAGGCGACACTACTCACGATCAAGTCGGAGCAGCCGGACGTCGCGTTCCTTGGCCTCGAGGTGCGCGGCACGAGCGGCCTTCAGCTGGTGCGTCAGCTCCCTTCAACTTCGTTGCCCCTGGTGACATTCCTCACCACATTTGACGATGCCGCCGTCGACACACTCGACATGCATGAGATCGAGTACCTGATCAAACCCGTCGATCTGAGGCGTCTTCAAGCAACACTCGGGCGGCTGCGAGCACGCCTCGCGCGTCGCGAGTCGGCCGAACAGCGTGCTTCCGCCTTGTTGAGCGCCGTCAACGCTTACGAACAGGCGAGCCGTCGCGTGTACCTCTCGCGCATTCCAGTCCGACGACAGGGAGAGGTCGTGATCTTGCCGGTCCAGCAGATCGCATCGATCATGTCTGAGGGTCCGCTGCTGCACATCACTACCCTCGCGAACGAACGTTATACGATCACCCACCGACTTCACCTTCTGGAATGCCGGCTCGATCCCCGGCGCTTTCTGCGGCTGTCGCGGAGCACGCTGGCCAACATCGATGCAGTCGCGAAGGTTAGCCCGCGGCGCAGCGGGAGCTATGTCGCGAGGCTGTGCAACGGCCAGGAGCTCCAGGTGAGCCGCCTTCAGTGGCGCGTACTTCGAAGCTCCCTGCTGAAGCTGGAGAACCGACAACAAACCCACTTGCGCAGTCAGAGCGGCTTTGCATCGCCCAAGATGCTGGCCACTCCGTGACCCCCGATTGATTAACCGGCCGCTTCGCACGCGGCCGAGTGGACTGCTACCCAACCTACAGGGCCAGGAGAGCTATCGGCGAGCACTCGCCGCCTGCTCGCGCGTGTCTGCGTTTCAGACACACAAATCCGCTGCGTGGGTCAGCATACATCCAACGAAACGTCGACTCTGGTCAATGAGCGGTCGCCAACCTCGCACGAGCGGTCGATTTGGTAATTCTTGCTCTCCAGTGTCACGAGCAGCCGCGTACACCGCAAGTCTTGCGTCGGTGCTTCTCCTACGTCTGCTTGCATCTACGTTCTCGTTGTCCGAGTCACTTCTAGCGGCCTTTGCCTTTCTGATTCCGGTGATTGGCCCATCGTGCGCGAGCCGCGCGGCGTAACACTTTGCTCCTTTCCTGTGCGCCTACGTGGCGCCATCTTGCGGCACCTAGAGCAATTGCGGTTCGGGTGAGCGGCGCAGGCGCCAGCCGTTTACCAGCGATATCGAGCAGCTCGAGGGCGAGGTCCAGGAGTACTTCAGGAGGAAGGCCAGTGTAGCTAGCGATTCGATCCAGGCGACCGGCGCGACGCGTGCCGAGTGCTCGCGCGAACTCTGAGGTCACTTTCGCGCGGGCTGGATCTGACTTTGCTATTGCTTTCGACATGCGTGCGCTTGCAAGTGCAGTGAGACTACCACACGGACGGAGGTTTGCGATGTGCGGTCGACGATATGTGGCGTTTGGCTTCCGAGCGGGCGCCGTTACGCTCGCACTGCTCATGCTCATGCCGGTGACTGCGCTCGCGCAGTCACCCTGGGAGCGGGCCGCGAACAATCTTGCGTTGACCTTCACTGGGCCGCTCGCTCGATCGCTGGCACTGGTGTCGATTGTCATTGGCGGCCTTCTCTTCATGTTCGGGGAGGCTGGAGCGAAGCGACAGATTTCCGGGATTGTGTTCGGGGGAGGCTTGGCCTTGTTCGCTGGCCAGTTCCTTACTTGGCTGTTTTGACCTCACAAGCACTCGAGAGTGTCTGACGTGGAAAGCGATCGCCCGACATATCGCGCCGTCTACAAGGCGCTCCACCGGCCGTTGTTGGTGTGGGGAGTCGATCGGCGCTTGTTTTTCTTGGCGCTGCTCCTGGGCGCGGCAACGTTCAACCTCTTCTATTCGTTCCTCGCGGGTCTTCTGATGTTTGCAGGCTTGTATGCGTTCGCCATCTGGGCCACCAAGCGAGATCCCGAGATGCTCCGCATCCTTCTCACCTCGTCGCGATTCCGAGCCCGCTACGACGCAGCGAAGCACTCCCCAGTCGACGTCGAGGTTCGGCGATGACCCGCTTCGCGCGCATTCTCCGCGACTACCAGGAGGCTGGCAGCGTCAATGCGCTATTGGCGCTGTGGGGCTTCGTCGATGATTCCACCTTCCTCACGAAGGCAGGTCACGTGGGCCTCGTCTACCGGGTCGCAGGCGTCGACTACGAGTGCATCACGCAGAGCCAGCGACGCGAAGTCGTGCACCGATTCGAGGCTGCCTTGCGGCTGCTGGACGAAACATGCCGCGTGTACCAGTACCTCTGCAAGCGCAGAATCGAAGCGTTCGAGACGTCGCCGTGCCAGCACCCTCTGGCCGAGAGCGCCATCCGTCGGCGCGTGGAGTACCTCAACGAGCGGCGCGAGGAACTCTACGCCCTCGACCTCTATCTGGTGCTGCTCTATGAGGGCCCCCGCCCTTTGACCGGCGCCAGCAGCCGCCTTCACGCATTCTGGCGCGATCCGCGGCGGGCCGTGCGCGAGTGCTTCTCCACGGCGTCCGCCTGCGCCCTTCTCGAGGACGAACTCGATCGCGCGGTTGCGCAGCTCCATTACAAGGCATCGGCCTTCGAGGTGCAGATCGCTGACACGCTTCGTCCCACGCGCTTGTCGAAGGCCGATGCCTTTCGCTTCTTTCGGCGTCTGGTCAACTACACGCCGCACAAGGTAGCCGGTGCGCCGCTGCGATACGACACGCACCTCGACTACTTCGTCGCTGACTGCGCCATCGAGTGCCATCGGGACCATCTGAATGTGGATGACATGTGTGTGAAAGTGCTCACGATGAAGGAGCCACCGACGCAGACCTTCGCGCATCTGGTCGAGCAGCTGCACATGGTCCCTGGGGAATTTGTCGCGTGCCTCGAATGGCGGCGAATCGCTACCGACCGGATGCGACGTGAGATTCACACCCGTCGCCGGCACTTCTTCAACAAGCGGATCTCCCTCGTCAATTACGTCTCGTCCGACGTACGACCCGAGGAGATGCTGGTTGACGACAGCGCCACGGCGACCGTCAAGCAGCTCGGAGACGCGTTAACCGAGCTCGATGTAAGCGGCCACTTCTTCGGCGAGTGCTCGCTGGCGCTCGTGCTCTACGATCGCGACGCGCTCGTCGTCCAGCGAATGGCCGCCGACGCGATCAAGGTCATGGCCGCGCACGATGGCACGCTTGTGGAGGAGACGTACAACCTCCTCAACACCTGGCTGAGCATCGTGCCAGGCAATAGTGCCCACAACCTCCGCCGACTCGCACTTCTCGAGACCAATTGTGCTGATCTCAGCTTCCTCTTCACGCTCGATGGCGGTCAGCCTCACTGTCGGCACCTGAATCGCGAAGCGGTCGCCGCGCTCGAAACGCAGCATCAGACTCCATATCACCTGACACTCCACGTGCAGGACGTTGGGCATACCCTGATTCTGGGCGCCACCGGGAGCGGCAAGAGCTTCCTGCTCAACTTCGTGCTGACGCACGTCCAGAAGTACGACCCTCTGACCATCGTCTTCGACCTCGGACACGGCTACCGAAAACTCGCAA
>JBFWYF010000643.1:0-4832 GCA_050186685.1 Pirellulaceae bacterium | reverse complement strand
CGTCTGATACTTCGCCGCCTCTTGTCGTTCGAGTGCGCCGCCATCGCGCGGCATACGCACAGTGACGCCTCGCCGATTGTACTTACCGATCCGGAAGCCCTCGATCATCGGCTTGCTGCGGAAGAGGTCAATGACTTCGCGTACCGGCTCAGCAGGCCAGTTGCCGTCTGCGCCCATCGGTGAGGCCGACAGCATGTTTCCTATGCGACTGTCAGCAATCACTTCTCGACCGGCTGCCTTGGCCCGCATCCGGGCCTCCTTGATCCAATCTTCAAGAATCCCGCCATCGATCGTGTCGTCGTCACATGTCCCGGGAATGCGATCCCACAGCTCTAGCAGCCGAAACGCCTGTTCGGCGACCGCTCGCGCGTGCTCGGGATCCTCGGGCTCTGGAGAAACAACGCCGCTTTCCTCGCTGGCATTGAAGATCGCGCTGAGGATATCGATGAACAGTCCGGGCTGTTCCGACAGCGCCCTCAGCAAAAACCTCGGTGGCCGGTGGGAATGCTCCAGGATTCGCAGATAGTCCCACTCGAGCGCAACAATAGCGCTCCGGTCGACATCATCGCGTTCATCTAGAATTGTCAGAATTTCAGTCACACGGTGCCGAAACATAATGATTTCGTTGCCATCAACTTCACCCTCGACGGGCTGACGAGCCGCCTCCTGAAGCAACGCGATTAGCAAGTCAGAGGGCAGATGGACGTTGCTGCCACGTCTCGCGAGCGACACGGCGTGTCGGGCGCGACCAACTGCGATCAACTTGCGGATGGCGTAAGCGCTATCTTCGTTGTCCTCGCCAATCCAGAGTACTGGCGTCAAGCGCCAATAGCTTGTCTCGATCTCCCCGCCGATCTTGGCGACCTGATTCCAAGTCCAACGCTCAATAGGAAGCGCGCGAAGGACCGTCAGTAGGGCAGTGTCACCCCAGCTCTCCGCTTGTGTCTTGGCGATCAAGGTTGCCGCCCAGGACTCCTTCCGGTCGCGATACGCTGAACCGATCAGGCCGTGGGCGACATCCCGCTCCTGCGCGTCGTCACTTCGTACAGCCGCTTCAATCAGCGCGTCGATTTCCTCCGCCGGTAGTCCGCCGTCATAGAGTGCCTTGCCGATGAAGCCGGCGGCTTTGGTCGACTGGGCGAGCGAGAGCACAGCCGGCAGCCCACCCTCGATGTAAATCTCCAGCGCTGCCTGTCGTCGAGCGATGTCGACGTCTCGCTGTTTCGCTTCCCAGCCCTCCGAAGAGGGACCCGGCATTTCCACAAACGGCTGAAAGAGCCAAGCCACTCGCTCAATCGGATCCCCGGGCGCGAAACGAACGTAGTTCGATTCCAGCCGGTCCAGCACCGTACCCGGCAGCGACCACTCGGCCTCCGGGAACTGGCGATGATGGTGGAGCACATGCCGCAGCTTGTCCCAGATGGTCGCCCGACCGTCTTTGTCTAAAATCTGCGGCTCTGCTGCCTCGAGGGCTGCGAGAGCAGATTCAGGGTCTGGTGCCAGATCATCGAGACGGTCGAGCAGCTCCGACCACCGCACCGGATTAAGGCCAACGTCGGCGATCAAGCGTTCGGTAATGGCAACGGCGCCTCGCGCTATCAACCTCCGAGTCACGGTCTCAACCTTGTCGACGGAATAGTCACGCCAGCGCGGCATCGGCGACGGAATCGAAGTGTCGTGCCCTTGCGGCAAAATACCGAGCATCAGTTTCCAAGCGGCACCCGGCTCCCTTTTGCGGATCAGGTCCAAGGCGCGAAGCCGCTGGTCAAGAGTTGCATAGGTTTGCGGTATCCAGAGCAGGTGGATACTGCGGAGGCTACGGGCTGGGCCGTTTGCATGATGGCGGGGCTTGGTGTCGATGGCGACGAGACGTGCCAGGACATGGGTCACGCGGGGCATCCAGTCGGGTGACCAGGCCAGGGACTCCAGCGCCCACATCAGGTCGGAAAGGTGCTCGGTCCCAAACACGCCCCCCTCGTCGGAATCGAAGAGGGCGCCGATGCTTGGGTCGTTCTGGTCAAGACTGTCTTCAATGGCGGCTAGGAACGCCCCCGGTGAGGCTTCGGCCAGCAGCCGGAAGTCATTCGAGAGCGACCACCACCGACGCTGATCGGCGCCCCGAAGCAGCTTGCAAACGATAGCGTCGACCCGTCGACCGACGTCGGGAACGGTGCGGATCCGAGCTCCCCAGACCGCGAGCAGGATGAGAACCTGACCGATCCCATGCCGTAGCACCCGTGAATTGTCGTGGTGAATCCCACGAACAGCCGCCATCCAACGGTCGTCTGGGTCAATGTCGAAGTGGGGATCTGCCGAGCCCAGGACGGCATGTGCCACGCCCTCAAAGCGTGTGATGTCCAGGCTCGTCAGATGAGGTGCGAGCAGGAACCATGCATCGAAGGGCGAGGCCATACGCCAAGTCGATCCGATCTTCCGAAGCGGGCTGTCGAGCTCGCCGACATATGGAATCAGGGCGGCGGCAATCCTCTCGTAGGGCTGATCAGCGATCTCCGAGAGCCGGGCCCGATCACCTTCGATGTTCTCGTCCCACCCCCCCGCCAGAAGTGCGGCTCTCAGCGCACGGGGCGGGCAGTCCTGCGCCCATCTCGGGAGGAGTCCAGGCGCTCCAGGAATCAAACGACGCAGGACAGCGAGGTTGCGGGCGCTGTCACGGGCCAGCGCCTCGGCGCGCGGTTCGACAATACCGGCAGCGGTCAGGGCGTTGGCGATTCCCTCTCGCGACGGTCGGGCGAGCGTTCGCAGTTCGCCACGCGTCACCAGCCGCTCATCGTAGGCCTGCAGAACGTGGTGTCCGCGCTCAGCAAGACTCCGGGCAAGGCCAGGCTCGGGTTCGGTCAGAAGCAGAATCAGAGTCGCCTGTGCCGTGCCGAGGGCCCTGGCCGCGGCGGCGGTGGTCGCTACGAGGCAGCGAGCCCGATAGGTGTCCGCTAGGTCGTGGGGCAGTTCATTGAGAGTGGCATGGAAGAACGCCACCACCTCTTCCGTCGTTGTCGCCTGGAGCGAGAGAACGGAGGGCTCGCCGCGCAGCCAACGCAGGACTTCCGCGGCGTCCTGGTCGCGATCGCTCAGGACAAGGTCTTCGGTCAGGGGCCATTGTGTGGCGTGCGACCATTCTTTCCAGACCTCTTCCAGTTCCAGCATTCCATCTGGCCGCTTGCCCAGACGAGCCGCGAGCCAAAGGCCTACGGCGGGCGTCTGCTCGATCCAGTGGACCAGATCGTCGGCATCATAGGCGCGGACTTCCCGCCAGGGGCCCTCGTGCTGGCACGCCTTGGCCCATTCGTCTTTCTGCGACCAGCGGCGCGGAGTGACAAACACATAGGCGGCGCTGGCGGGATCAAGCGGGGCCGGCCTTTCCGTTCGCTTTCGATAGTCGCCGGTGGCCTTCTGAACGATCTTGTTACGCTGGGTGCTGATCTCCCAGCCGGCATCTCCCTTGGGGACATAGGAACTACCGGTGGCGGTCGAAGTGCGACCATCCCAGCCCCGATGACGGACTCCCTCGTCGGATGGGAAGCGGAGTGCGACTTCGGGGCCGTGGGTTGATCTGATAAGAAGAGCGAGGAGCGTCGGCATGCTCGCTGCACCGTCGGTGCGGTTCGCCCAGTCCGAAAGATCCTCCGCGCTGATCCATCGGAACGGCGTCCCGCGGCGATGGGACGCGGTGTTGATCTGAACCGGCGGCCCGATCATCGCGCCGGTGGGTAGAAATCGGATCCCGGCACCCTCTAGGGCGCCTCGGATCGATTGGGAATTGTTAGCGACAGGGGTCCGCCGTCCCCTCTCGAAGTCGGCGATGGTCGAGGTCGCCACACCGGCCGCCTTCGCCAGGTCCTGCTGCGACCACGCGAGAAGGGCTCGTGCCGCCCGCACATGCTTGGGTGTAAGGTGAACGGGTGGTCCTGACGGAGCCATAGTCATAAAAATTATATGACATCATACTGCGGCGCCTCAAGTGGTCTCATTTGTCGACAATCCCGAAAATTTTGCCTACATTAGATAACATCATGACCGAACGTCATATAGGCCATCGCGAGCGTGCCCTCAGTCTGGCTCGGGCTCGCGGGATCGCGCGCGCGCGAGACTTCAAGGCCGCCGGCATTCCCCTAGTCTATTTGAAGCGCCTGACCGACGCTGGCGACCTCGTCCGCCTCGGCCGCGGTCTTTACCAGAATCCGGAGCGCGTCGGGGTGGATGCTGCGCACGATCTGGCCGAAGCTGCCCGTCTCGTCCCAAACGGAGTAATCAGCCTAGTCAGCGCCCTTCGTCACCATGAGCTTACCACCCAGCTGCCGCACGCCGTCTGGATAACCATCCCCCACAAGGCGCGCACACCGAGTGCTGCAAGACTGCGACTGGAAATTGTGCGCGCGACCGGTGCCGCTCTGACGGCGGGTATCGAGCATGTTCAAGTCGAAGGGGTCGAGGTACCAATCTATGGTGTGGCGAAGACAGTCGCGGACTGTTTCAAGCACCGTCGCCACATTGGCGAGGACGTTGCCATTGAGGCGCTGCGCGACTCCCTGCAGAAGAGGAAGACGACACCAAGCGACCTCATGAGGTTCGCCGCCATCGACCGTGTCGCCAGTCGGATGGAGCCCCTGATCAAGGCTCTGCTGTAATGGCCAGGATCCTGAAGAATCCAGCTGCATCGATTAGGGACAGACTCCTTGCTCACGCTAAACAGCACGGCAACGACTACCAGAACGTCCTGACACGCTACGCGATCGAGCGGCTGCTGTTCCGCCTCTGCAGAACCGAGGCGGCCGAACGCTACGTGCTTAAGGGCGCCATGCTCTTCGCCACTTGGC
>JBFWYF010000642.1:0-4835 GCA_050186685.1 Pirellulaceae bacterium | reverse complement strand
CGCCCCTGGAACAGGTAGGTCAGTCGCGTATGGTCGAGCCCGCACAGGTGCAAAATCGTCGCCTGGAGGTCGTGGACGTGGACCGCATCCTCGACCACACCCCAGGCGATATCGTCCGTGCGTCCAATAACCTGGCCACCGCGCACTCCACCCCCCGCCAGCCAGATGCTGAATGCATAGGGGTGGTGATCTCGTCCGGTGACTCGCGAGTTAGCTCCGGTCCGATTCTCACCGAGTGGGGTGCGACCGAACTCCGAGTTCCACACGATGAGGGTGTCCTGCCAGAGTCCTCGCCGTTTCAGATCCCGCAATAGCGCCGCGATGGGCTGGTCCGCCATCAGGCAATTGTGTTTGAGCTGCGGTTCCAGGCTGCTGTGATGATCCCAAGACGAGTGAAAAATACCGACGACACGAACACCGCGTTCGACCAGCCTTCGCGCCAGCAGGCAATTGCGGGCAAACGGTCCAAATAGTCCGACGCCGCCGAGATTGCTCTTGATGGGCGGTTCCTCGCGGTTCAACCCGTATAAGTCCAGGGTCTCCTGGGTTTCATCGGACAAGTCGGTCAGCTCCGGCGCCGCCGTCTGCATGCGGAAGGCGAGCTCGTACGCCCGGATCCGCGACACGAGTTCCGAATCGCGCATCGACCGGTCGTGGATTCGATTCAAGTCGTTGATGGCGGCGATACTCGATTCCTGGGCTTTGGCATCGATGCCCGGTGGATTGCCGAGGTTCAACACGGGATCGCCATCGCTGCGGAACTGCGTACCGGCATACGTGCTGGGCAGAAAGCCGCTCGACCAGCTCGCGGCGCCTCCGGGAATCCCCCGTCCCACAGTGACCAGGGACACAAACGCGGGCAGGTCCCGCGATTCGCTGCCGAGCCCATAGGCGAGCCAGGACCCGAGGCTGGGGCGGCCGGCGATCGCCGACCCGGTATTCATCAGCAACTGCCCCGGTAAATGGTTGAATTGGTCCGTGTGCATCGAGCGGATGAGACACAGGTCGTCGGCACAGGCTCCGAGGTGCGGCAACAGATCGCTCATCTCGATTCCGCACTCGCCATAGCGGCGAAACGTCCGGGGCGTCCCCATAAGCCGCGCCGATTCCTTCTGAATGAAGGCGAAGCGAACCTGCGCCAGCATTGACTCGGGCAGCGGCTGGCCGTCGAGCCGATTCAATTCTGGCTTGGGATCAAACAAATCCATCTGGCTGGGGCCGCCTTCGAGATAGATATAGATGATCCGCTTGACGCGTGGCGCGAAGTGCGGACGGCGAGGCTCCAGCGGGTCGAGGGGCACGCGGCCGGGTTCGTTGGCCCCGGCCGCAATGCCGTCCTGGTCCAGCAGGCTCGACAGGGCCCAAGCACTGGCCCCACCCAAGCCCCCCAGCAGAAAGCGCCGCCGTGGGAGCGCCACACGGGCGGCAGCGAGCTCCGCGGGATCCTGCGGAAGGTCCCCGATCGTAGCGGCAGGATTGGACATAGGGGCACCTATTCTCGCGTAATGAACTCGTCGAGATTGAGCAGAACCCGAGCCGTCGCGGTCCACGCGGCCAGCTGAGGCTCGGTCCCTGGACTGATGGGTGCAGCCGAGATAGCGGCGGAAGCGTGTTCCTCCGCATGGACCGCAAGTCCCAGGATAGCGCGGGTCGCCGCGGGCTGCCGCACAAAACGTGCCTCCTGTTCGCGATAGAACTCGCGCACGCGATCGCGCTCGTCGGGCAACGGGTACCGGCCCACGCAACGCTGAAAGGCGTGGACTACGCGCGCGTCCAAGTCGGCTTCGGGGAACTCGGCCAGCATCCGCCCCAACGCCCGCGCCGCATCGACGAATACCGGGTCGTTCAGCAGGGTGAGCGCCTGCAGCGGTGAATTCGACCGGTCACGCCGCACACAGGCCTGGGTGGAATCGGGAGCATCGAATGTCAGCAGCATGGGATAAGGTGTTGCGCGGCGAAAGACGATGTACATGCCGCGGCGGTAGAGCTCCGGCCCGGTGGAGACTTCCCACGTCACATTGCGGCTGATGCTCGCCACATAGGCGGGCTGCGGCGGACGAATGCCAGGGCCGCCAATCCGAGTGTACAACAATCCAGCTGCCAGCAGCGCCGCATCCCGCACCCCCTCGGCTTCTAATCGAAAGCGCCCCTGCCGCGCGATGAGAACGTTCAACGGGTCGCGCTGTTCCAGATCGTCCCGAGCGGCGGACGACTGGCGATACGCGGCGGACAAGACGATCTGCCGGATCAATTCTTTCCGGCTCCACTGGCGACGCGTCAGCTCGCCCGCCAGCCAGTCCAAGAGCTCGGGGTGAGACGGTGCTTCGCCGCCGGCCCCAAAGTTGTCGACGGTCGCGACCAGCCCCCGGCCGAACAGGTGTTGCCAGATGTGATTGACAGCCACTCGCGCTGTTAGTGGATGCCGGCCATCGACCAGCCAGCGGGCCAGGTCGAGCCGGTCAGGTTGAGCGCCGCGAGGCGCCAGCGGCGGAAGCACGGCCGGCGTTCCCGGGCGTACCGCCTCGCCGCGGCTCCGGTAGTCGCCACGCCGATGAACGAACGTGACACGCGGCTCGGTACGCCGACCCACGCTCATGACGTGCGAGGCCGGCGGTGCGGGCTTTCTCGCCCCATGTTGCTCGTACTGCACGCATGCCTCGCGCACATCCGCCGCGGGGTGTTTCAACAGAGTGGCCACCAGCTGAACCTGGTCGCCGGTCCGCTTCCGAGCGGTCGTCGCCAGGGCCTCCAGCCAGCTGCGGCGCTCAAAGGCCGGCGCCCCGGTCACGGGTTCGAGACGAACCACCGCGGCCTCCAAGAGGGCGGCCAACTCCGCTTCGCGGGCCTCCCAGTCCTTGCGCTCCGCCTCGTATCGTTCTCTCTCGCCCGGTAAAAGGGCCGGCACATCCACATCGTCCGCGTCGTTGAAGAAGGCGAACAACTCATAAAACTCGCGTTGGGATATCGGGTCGTACTTGTGAGCATGGCACTCGGCACATCCGAGCGACAATCCCATCCACCCGATGCCTAAAGTGTTCACGCGATCGACGATCTCCTTGAGCCGATATTCCTCCAGGTCGACACCCGCCTCGGTGTTGCGGAGCGTATTGCGGAGAAACCCCGTCGCCGCCTTCTGGTCCAGCGTGGCATCCGGCAAGAGGTCTCCGGCCAGTTGCTCGATTGTGAAGCGGTCAAACGGCAGATCGTCATTGACTGCGCCGATCACCCAGTCGCGATACCGCCAGGCGTAGGGGCGGAACGTGTCGCCCAGATAGCCATCGCTGTCGGCATAATGGGCGAGGTCGAGCCAATGGCGTCCCCACCGTTCGCCCAACTGCGGCGAAGCGAGTAAGCGGTCCACCAGTCGCTCATACGCCCCCGGCCGCTCATCCTCCAGGAAATCGGCCACTTCCTCAGGGGTGGCGGGCAATCCACGCAGATCCAACGACAGGCGGCGCAGCAACGTGGTACGATCCGCCTGACGTGAGGGCAGCACACCGGCCCGCTCCAGCTTCGCCCGTACGTAACGGTCAACCGGAGTCGCGCACCAGTTCTCATCGACTACCGAGGGAGCAGGCGGCGAGATCGCTACGGGGCGAAACGACCAGTGGTCGTCGTAGCGGGCCCCTTGGGCGATCCACCGCTCGAGGACTCCGATCGCCCGATCCGGCAACCGGTCTCCCGCCGATTCGGGGGGCATGCGCAGCGTTTCATCCATCGCGGCAACGCGCGCCATCAATTCGCTCTCCTGTGGCCGCCCCGGTACGATGGCCCGAGTTCCGCTGGCCAACTCCGCAAAGGCCGAATCCGCTCGATCCAGTCGCAATCCCGCCTCGCGACTTTCCGCGTCCGGGCCATGGCACGCAAAGCAGTGCTGTGCCAGCCATGGCCGCACGTCCCGAGCAAAATCGATATCCTCTTCCTGAACCGCCGGTGGCGTCTCTGCCGCCGAATGGGTCCGTCTTTCGTCGGCAGCCACTCCCGGCAGACACGCTAAGGAAAAGGCGAGTAGCCAAAACCCGAGCGACGCACCAGCTCCGCCCACCGGGCCACGGCTCCATCGGCGCTCGGTGCGCCTCGGCCATCGAAGTTTCGTGTCGCTGTTCACGCGTTCCTTTCCCAGCTAGCGGCGTTCACCGGCGGTCGCGCCGCAATATCACCCATCTCGAATTGGCCAGCAAACGAAGCCGCGGGCGATCGAGTTGCCAGAACACTAGGCCCTGCCACCCTGACCCTCTCTCGGAGTACCGGGAGAGGCGACTGGATGTACCGCTCCGCGGTCAGTCATGTGGGTTTTCTGACAGAGCCTAATCTAGATCATCGATCGGCGCCGAGCGAGAACGGCGACGCAGCAAATTGTCGCACCCCCTCGCACAAGGAGGACTGCAGGAGAAGAGACGGAGGTCCACGTCGGCGGACAAATTAGTCCATTTGGGGCGTTGCAGCCCTTGTACTCGGCGCGGCTCAATACTACAGTTTCGGTTCACGCGCAATCGATCCCCTGGCACGTTTCACTCTTTTGTGTCGGCGGATCGATCGTATTCCATTTCTTGGTTATTCGATTCTTCGAGGTCCTTATGCGGCACCCATCGCGCGGGTTTACGTTAGTGGAACTATTGGTGGTGATTGCCATCATCGGCATCTTGGTCAGCTTATTGCTACCGGCTGTCCAGGCGGCTCGCGAGGCCGCCCGCCGCAACCAGTGCAGCAACAATCTGAAGCAGTTGGCACTCGCCGCACATAACTACCACGACACCTATAAGACGTTGCCTCCAGCCAAACTGGCGAACGGTCAATTAAACAACAATGTCAACTTGATCAACAATGTCAAGAAC
>JBFWYF010000641.1:0-4842 GCA_050186685.1 Pirellulaceae bacterium | reverse complement strand
CCAGCCCTGCCCCGGGACAAGCCGAAATTCCCGTCCGCCCTATTTGCTGGGTTCGTTCGCTCCTGGCGAATCCTTTGCCCCACCCCCGTACGCCTGGCAGCGCACGACAGTATCAAGAAAAAAAAGGGCCGCCGGGCAATGAACGTTTCTCGTGCTTACCGCGACACTCGGCCTAGTCGAAGACGCACGGTCCGCTCATTGCTCCGGCGGTTAAAGCCTGCGGAATTATCACGCTTTCTCCCGCAGGCCAGCGGGTGCCCCACGCCTGACGTGTCCCCGCTGAGGAATTCGAGGATTCGCAATCTCCATTCCAGCGCAACCGGTTGCCGTTACGTCGTTCACCTAACCAGCAATCGGCGACCAAGTTAAGAATTTTGCCACAGGATCCAGCTGCCTGGCGCCCGCTCAGGAAGATGAGCGGATTTCGGCAGCAGTTCCGCGCGCTCAAGCGCACGGCCGCGCGCAACGCACGGCCGACGGCGGGAACCGCACCGCGTGCCGGCAACAGCCGCGTGCAGTACACTGGCACGGCATTGGAATTCAGGATGTATCCCCCTTCCGCAGGAGCGTACGTCATGACGACTGTGGCCAAGCCAGAACAGGAGCTGACCCTGGCGGACCGTCTGTCGCGCCTGTCCTTCGAAGAGGCCTGCAAGCTGCTCGGCCCCGAAGGTCGCCGATTGATTCGGCAGGCAGGCAAGCGGGAAGTCGATCTGCGGGAACAGGTCTACTTCGCCGGCGATCTGTTTCGCTTGCAGATTCCGGCGATGGGCGGCCAGCCCCGGGCTGTGGTTACCCTCAGTCTCCGGAGCGATAAGAGGCAGCGCCTGCTCTGGAACTGTACCAACTGCCCGGGTGCATGCGAGCACGTGGGGCTCGCCTTCTCCGTGGTTCTGGAACACAAAATCGCCTTGGGTCTGGCGGCGGCGCCGGTCGAGCGGGTCCCCGTCGCATCGCTCAGCGAAGAGCAACTCGTGCAAATCGCCTTGGACGAACGCCAGGAGCGCGCGCGGACCGAAAAGATGAAGCTCGTCGCGGAGGACGATACGGCCCCGTGGACGGACTATGTCGTCACGAGTGAACTGAGCGGCAAGAGCTACCGCGTGGCTTTACGGGGTGAAGAATCGGGCCAGTCCTACTGTTCGTGTCCCGATTTTCGCACGAACACGTTGGGGACGTGCAAACACATACTGTTCGCGCTGCGTAAGATCAGTCGGAAGTTCCCGATCGAAGTCCGACGCAAGCCGTATCGCCAGACCTTTTTCGCCGTCCATCTGCACTATGGACGGGAAGTGACGCTGCGGTTGCTCGCGCCGAATCGCATGCGGGATGAGGCTGCCACCATCGTGCGTCCTCTGTTGGATCGAAGCATCGATGACATTCCGGGTTTGCTGCGCCGCATTGGATTTGATCGAGCCGATTCTGCAGCGGCAGGGGCTCGAATTCGTGCGGCTGGACGGTTCGGTTCCTCAAAAGGACCGGCAGCAATTGGTGCAGCGCTTCCAGACCGAGGCGAAGTGCAGGCTGTTCATTACCACGAATGCCGGTTCGACGGGTTTGAACCTGCAGGCCGCCGACACGGTGATCAATGTCGACTTGCCCTGGAACCCGGCCGTGCTCGAGCAGCGCATCGCGCGGGCTTACCGCATGGGTCAGAAGCAACCTGTGCAGGTCTACGTGCTCGTCACGGATGGCACGATCGAAGAGAACCTGCTCACGACTCTGGCCCAGAAGCAAGACCTGGCCCTGGCGGCTCTGGATGCGAGCTCGGAGCTGAACGAAGTCCAGTTCGAGGGCGGCATCGAGGAAATGCGCAATCGGTTGGAAGTGTTATTGGGCGCCAAGCCGATCGCTCCGGTCGACGAATCCGGGCGGCATGCGGCCCATGCCGAAGCCGAGCGGCTGGCGGCGCAGCGCGACCGTGTCGCGGCCGCCGCTGGCGAGATGCTGGGCACCGCCTTCCGGCTGCTCAGCGAATTGACGGTTCAGGCCGCCGGCGCCGAGGCGCCTGCCTCGGAGCGACTAGCCGCCGACTTGAAGAGTCGCCTGACGGAGTGTATCGATTGGGATGGCGACGGGCGACCACGATTGTCCGTGACGTTGCCCAACGCACAGGCGGTGGACAACCTCGCTCGTACGTTGGCCAGTTTGCTCGTCGTCGACAAGACGTCGGGATAGCGTAAGGGAATAATCGGGGCCGCCGGAGCGCGTGCGGTCGCCGGTGCGAGACGATTGACTGACGAGGAACACCATTCATGTTTCGATTGGATCATAGCCTGCGCGTGGCAGCATTCTGTGTCGTGAGTCTCGTGCTGGTCAGGAGCATGCCTGCCCAAACGCCTCCTTCTTCTTTGCTGAAAGCCGGCTTTGCGGAGCGGGACATTACGCCGGACATCGGCATGGAGCAGCCTGGCGGCTATGGCAAGTCATATCATCGGACGTTGCACGATCCCTGCAAGGTGCGAGCCTCGGTGTGGGACGATGGCCAGACCACCGTTGCCGTGGTGGGATTGGATGCATTGTTGATTCGCCGCGAGACGGTCGAGAAGGTGCGGCAGCGGATCACGGCTCAGTGTGGCATACCCGGTGCCGCCGTCCTGATCAGCGCTTCGCACTCCCATTCGTCGGGGCCGACGGGAATGGTGCTGCCCGGAGAGTTCGACGGGGACTCGCCCGAAGTCCAGAAGCTGGCCTACGAGAAAAGCTCGATGGCGGATCCCCGTTACCTGGCGCGTGTCGAAGATGCGCTGGTTGAAGCCGTGTGTGCCGCGCATGCATCGCGCCAATCCGCCAAGGTGGGTGTGGGGATGGGACTGGAGGATCAAGTGGCGTTTAACCGCCGATTTCGCATGAAGAACGGCACGACCATGACTCATCCTCGGCAGGGAAACCCCGATATCATCGAACCGGCGGGGCCCACAGATCCGGACGTCGGAGTGATCGGCGCCTGGGACGACCAAGGGAAACTGGCGGGCTGCGTCGTCAATTTTGCCTGCCATGCCACGACCAGTCCCGGCGGAATCTCGGCCAACTACATTTATTATCTGGAACAGGCCATCCGCGGCTTCTTCGGACCGGAGACGATCGTGGTTTTCCTGCCCGGATGCTGCGGAGACATTACCCAGGTGGACAACTTGAGTCCGTTCGTCGCTCCCCGGCCCGAGCAATGGGCTCGGCTGGTCGGCGGGCGCGTCGGGGCGGAAGCGGTGAAAGTCCTGCTCTCGGTCGAACCGGGAGCGGTTTCGCCGGTCACCTACAAGACGAAGTTGCTCGACCTGGGCCGGCGTATTCCCCGGCCAGAGCGCGTGGCGGCCTGCCGCGAGTTAGTCTCCCGAGAGCCGGGCAAAGACCCGACGGATTGGTTGTTTGCGAAGGAAATCGTCATGCTCGATGCGCTGATCCAGCGGCAGCCGCGCGCCCAGGTGGAGGTGCAGGCGGTACAGATCGGGCCGGCGGTGTTCGTCACGAATCCGGCCGAGTTCTTCGTCGAGTTTGGATTGGGCATCAAACGCGAAAGCCCGTTTCCGTTCACGTTCCCGGTAGAGCTGGCGAACGGCTGCGTGGGATATGTTCCCACCGAGGAAGCTCTCGGACCGCGCGGGGGTGGCTATGAAACGCGGTTGACGTACTATAGCAATCTCGAACCGACGGCTGGGACTCAAATCATGCGGGCCGGCATCGATCTCGCCAAGCAACTCAAGCCGGGTGAGGTACCCACGCGGGCGCGCGTGACGGGCTGGCAAGGCAGTGCCTGGACCTACGGCAGCGTGCCGCCTGAGTTGGACTGAGCACGCCCTCGTCCAAGTTCCTCTCCGAAGAGGCCGCAGCATGGTCCGCCTCTGGAAGTACGTCCTGCCTCAAGTGGACCGAGGGGATCTGCGGCCCATGCTCGGTATTGCCATCGCCGGGGGATTGTGCGCCGGGTTGTACGGCGCGGTGCACGATCAGCTGACCTACGCGATCTCGAGCGAGTACTTCACGAACGTGAAGTTCCGGCAATTCCACTACGCAGACCTGGGATTGGGCGACCGGGTGTTTGCGGGTACGGTGGGGTTCATCGCGGGCTGGTGGGCGGGGTTGGTCATGGCTTGGTTTCTCGCCCGCCGTTTCATTCCGCGCCAACCTCGCAGGCTGGCTCATCGCCAGCTGCGGCTGGCGTTCAGTTGCGTCCTCGCAGGGGGCGTGCTCTGCGGTCTGTTGGGCTATGCCTATGGCCTGTGGCGTGGTCCCGGTGCCGACTATTCGGCCTGGGAATGGGCGATCGAGAAGTATCGCGTCACGGCGCCCTGGGCCTTCGTTCGCGTCGCATACATTCACAACGCGACGTATCTCGGCGGCGCCCTGGGGCTGATCGCCGCGCTGTGGCTGATCCGGCCAGTTCGCAGTCCATCTGCGGGTTAAACGAGTTTCGGCGCACGTCGCGATGGCGCGACGTTTGCGAAATGCGACTTCTACTCGGTGGCCGATCGTGCCAATCGCACGTTTTCCGGGCTCGACGGTTCCGTCGATCGCCGCTCGCGGCACTCCCAGCAAGAAACCTTGCTGCTGCCTGGAAAACGGATTGCCAGGAAGGGCATGCGAGCGGACGGTTGCGGACGCGTGTCCGACGCCGCGGAGCAAAATCGGAGAACTCGTCGTCCCCTCCTCCTTCAGCACGCATGAAAGGGATCGTCTATGTCGCAACCCAGAAACCGCGCCTTCACCTTGGTCGAACTGTTGGTGGTGATCGCCATTATTGGAATTCTTGTCTCCTTACTGCTGCCGGCGGTGCAGTCGGCCCGAGAAGCCGCGCGGAGGATGCAGTGCAGCAACAACCTGAAACAGTGCGGACTGGCCGTTCAC
>JBFWYF010000640.1:0-4842 GCA_050186685.1 Pirellulaceae bacterium | reverse complement strand
GTCTCGTCCCTGCCCCGATTGTGAGTCTCGTGCTGGATTCGATCGCCGCGACTTCTCGAAGGCTTCCGCGGCGGGGTTGGCCTTGCCAGCGCTGGCGGGGTCGGTGTCGTGGCTGCAGGCCGAGGACAAGGCGGCGACCACGCCCGAGACGCGCGTGGCTCAGTTGTATAAGAGCTTGAGCGACGAGCAACGGAAACTGTGCAGCTACGCTTTCGATCATCCGCTGCGGCAGGATGTGAACAACAACTGGTTCATCAACGAGAGCCGCATTGGCAAGCATTTTACCGGCGAACAGCAGAAGCTGATCGAAGAGATCTTCCTGAATCTCCACAGCCCCGAGTACGCGGCGCAAGTGATGGAACAGGTCGACCACGACGGCGGCTTTCACGACTGCGCGGTGGCGCTGTTCGGCGAGCCGGGTACGGGTAAGTTCGAGTTCGTGCTGACCGGCCGCCATGTGACACGGCGCTGCGATGGTGATTCGGTGGCAGGCGCCGCATTCGGTGGCCCGATCTTTTATGGCCACGCCGCCCAGGCCTTTAACGAGGCGCCGGATCATGCCGGCAACATTTACTGGTATCAGGCCAAGCGGGCCAACGAGCTGTTTCAGGCACTCAGCGGCAAGCAGCGGGAAGTGGCGTTGTTGGGGACGGGCCGACCTGAGAAGGGAACGGAGACCGTCAAATTGGCCGGCCAGGGGCAGGAACTGCCCGGGCTGCCGTTCGGCGAGTTGACGTCGGATCAGAAGACGCTCGCCAAGAAGGTAATGAGCGACCTGCTGGCTCCATTCCGCGATGTCGACCGCGCGGAATCCATGAAGCTGATCGAGGCCAATGGATTCGACTCGGTGCATCTTTCGTACTACAAGAACCAGGACATCGGTAACGACGGCGTATGGGATGTCTGGATGCTGGAAGGGCCCGCGATGGTGTGGTATTTCCGCGGTGCGCCGCACGTCCACACGTGGGTCCATATCCGCGACAAGGCCTGACCGGCGCGCGTCAACGTAGGGCACCTGGGTGGCCCGAGCCAAGCCGCTTCAAAGGGAGCGCTCCTTCCCGGGTGCCGGCTCTGCGCCGGCGCCCGGCAGTGTGTTGCGCGCTAACGGCTGGTCCCTTAAGGGCCGCCTTGGCGCAACGAACCATGAGAAACACGCACCATGCATCACCGCCTGGTATGCCTGCTATTGATCGTGATGGGAAATCTCTCGAACGTCTCCGCTGCTCCCGCGGAAAGCGAACAAGGTATGGTCGCCTCGGTGCACCCGCTGGCGACACGGGCGGGATTGGCGGCGCTCCGCAACGGGGGGAATGCCGTCGATGCCGCCGTGGCTACGGCGCTGACCCTGGGGGTCGTGGACGGCCATAATTCCGGGATTGGCGGCGGCTGCTTTATCCTGATCCGCCGGCCCGATGGCATGTTCACGGCCATCGACGGTCGCGAGACCGCACCGGCGCGGGCTCATCGGGACATGTACCTGGTGGACGGCCAGGCTCATGGAGAACTCAGCACGATCGGGCCATTGGCCGTGGCCACGCCCGGGGCCATCGCGGCCTATAGCCGGGCCTTGCGGCAGCACGGGCGTCTCAAGCTTGCGGACCTCCTGTTGCCTGCGGCGGACATCGCGGAGCACGGGTTTCGCCTTGATCGCGTGTTCGCCGGTAATCTCCAGGCGCAGGCCCAGGTACTCGCCCGGTTCGACGGGTCCCGGCAGGCGCTGCTCAAGCCCGATGGCAGTCCCTATCGCGAGGGAGAATTGCTGCGCCTGCCGGATCTCGCCGCAACCTATCGCGCCTTGGCGGTGCACGGCATCGATTGGTTTTACCGGGGCGAGTTTGCCTCGCGGGTAGGACAGTGGATGGCCGACCACGGCGGGATTCTCAGCGCGCAGGATTTCGCCAATTACGTGCCGGTCGATCGGCAGCCGCTGGTGACGAAGTACCGCGATTGCCAGGTGGTGGGATTCCCGCCGCCTAGTTCCGGGGGAGTCCATGTGGCCCAGATCCTGAACATCCTGGAGCACTTCGACCTCACGGCTCTGCATTCTCAAGATCCAGCCGCTTTCGTACACGTTGTCGCCGAAGCCATGAAGCTGGCATTTGCCGATCGGGCGCATTGGCTGGGCGATCCCGCGTTTGCCCAGGTGCCCAAGGGGCTGATCGATCCCGCCTACGCCGCGGAACTCGCACGACGCATCGATCGGGAGCGGGCCACGCCCGTGTCTCGACATGGCGATCCGCCACGTGCGGATGCCGATTACTTTCGCGGGCACACCACGCATATCGCCGCCGCGGATGCCGAGGGCTGGTGGGTGGCCATCACCGCGACCGTCAATACGTCCTTTGGTTCCAAGGTCATTGTGCCGGGAACCGGAGTGGTGCTGAACAACGAAATGGACGATTTTTCAATTCAGCCCAGCGTTCCCAACGCTTTTGGTCTGGTCGGTGCCGAAGCCAACGCCATCGCGCCGGGCAAGCGTCCCTTGTCCAGCATGAGCCCGACGATCCTTCTGCGCGACGGCCGCCCGTTCCTCACCGTCGGCGCAGCGGGCGGCCCCACCATTATCTCCCAGGTGGTGCTGGCCATCGTCAATCATCTCGACCGGGGATGGCCTCTCGACCAGGCGGTGGCCGCACCTCGGTTTCACCACCAGTGGTCGCCCAATGCGCTGACGATCGAGCCACGGCTGCCCGCCGAAGTGCAGCGGGCACTCGCGGGGCGCGGCCACGAGCTGCGCGAGCGCGATTCGATGGGCGTCACGCAGGCACTCACGCTGACCGGAACGCCACTCCGCTTCCTGGGCGTCCATGATCCGCGCGTACCGGGCTTGGCAGCTGGCCCTACGTTGACTCCGGCACGATAGCGATTGAGCGCGGTCCTACAGTCATTCCAGTCGTTGCAGGACGACTTTTCGCACCTGTTCGAAATGCCCCCTTGCACCTTTGCGTCGGGTCGGGAGCTTGCGGCATCTATTGCGTGTTAGGTTTGATTGTGCGGGTTATCGAACCTCGGCGATTAGGTTTCCCATGACGACTCTCGATTTTGAAGACGCACTGTTCCAGTCCATCGCGGCCCTGATCCATGAGCAGCGCCAAGGAACCCAGCGCGATCGCCGAGACATCGCGCGCCATCCCTACCGCTGCATTCAATTGATCGCTGAATTCGATGGCCAGAACCTGCCTGAGCAACATGAATTTCAACAGGTCCAATGCCACGACCTGTCGCCGCAAGGCTTCTCGTATGTGACAAACCGTCGCCCCGACACGCGGCATCTTGTCGTCGCGCTGGGGCGTGTCCCGTTCAAGTTCCTCGTCGCCGAAGTCGTACGCGTCGCGCCTCGCGACCCGAGCAGCCCGCTCGAATTCCAGATTGGCTGCCGCTTCATGCGCCGCATCACCGGCGATTAGCGCACCGGCGTCACCGACGAGCTGCCGCGCCCTCGTTCAACGTGCTCCAGTTGCAGGTTAAACGAGCTGCTGTGAAGTCACCTTCGGAAATCGCCGCTAGCACGCGGTCGAGAATGGGAAACGTGCAAAAGTTGCGAAGATATATCGAGGAAAACAGGAGGTGTCCCAGTTTCCTTGCCGATTATTCGGACTACGAGGTGTTCGGCCGAGCGAGTCGGAACGAGAGAGACGGAACTCACTCACAAGGGGCAAGGAATGCTGCTGAATCCACAGGCTAACCTGCACGATATCGTGACGCGCGTGGCCGATCGGCCGGTTTATATCTGGGGTGCGCGTCACGACGGGCTCGGGATGCTGCGGGCCCTGGAGCGAGTGGGAGTCCATCCCCGGGCCTTTATCGACAACAATCCTCTGCTGCACGGTAAGACGGTGCTTGGGAAGCCGGTCTGCCGGCCGGTGGACGTGCTCGACGGGGCGTGGGACGCGGGCGGTTCGCGCCTGCCTCGCGTCCGCCGTGCCGCGGAACCATGCCTGACCGAACCGCAGGTCGCGTCGAGCGGCTCGCCGCTGCCCAATTCCGCGGCCTGCCCGTTTGTCTTTATTGCGTCGGGCTACTTCGGTGACGAGATTGCTGCCGAATGTGTCGAACGCGGACTGGAAAAGGACGCCGACTTCGTCATGGCGACCGACCTGCAGTACTTCAATTATCAGATTGATCATGCCGGGTACTGCAACCTGCGATGCATTTCCTGCGCGGTCGCGAATTTTGCTCAGCACCATCCGGGCGGCTTTATGAGTGCCCCGGTGTTCGAGAAGGTCGTGCAGAAGATCGTGCAGGAAGATCCGTTCGTGGGAGTATTGCGGTTGTACGATTGGGGCGAGCCGCTTCTGAATCCGGCGTTGGCCGAGATCCTGGATGTATGCAGCCGTTACGGAATGCTGTCGATCATCTCGAGCAATCTGAACGTGATTCGCAATCTGGAGGCTGTCGTCCAGGCGAAGCCGACCTGGTTCCGCGTGTCGACCTCCGGATTCGGTCCCACGTACGAGATCACGCACACGGGCGGGCGCTGGGAAGTCTTTCACCGCAACTTGCTGACGCTGGCGGAAGTGCGCGATCAGCATCACCCGGAGATGGAGGTAGAAGTCTTCTATCACATCTATAAGCACAACCGCGACGACTTCTATAAGATGAAGGCACTCTGCGACAAACTGCGGTTTATTCTGCGCTATACGCACGCTTACGTGTTTCCGTTGGATCACGTCGAGTCGATCATCGAGGGACGGCCGGTGAATGAGATGGTTCAGAAGACGTGCGATCTGCTGCATTTGAAGGTCGAAGATGCCATCGAGCTGGCACGGGAGCAGCGGGATCGACCCTGTTTCTTTGAGCGTTTTCTGCGGATCACCTGGGATCTGAAGATGACTCAGTGCA
>JBFWYF010000639.1:0-4844 GCA_050186685.1 Pirellulaceae bacterium | reverse complement strand
CTCTTCCGATCTGGATCCTCGTCAGCGAATCCATTCCATTGGTGGAACAAGGGCGCTCGCCTTTTCACCCGACGGTCGGTCCCTGGCGGCGGGTGGCATCGGCACCATTGGCAACATCGACCACCTGGATGGACCGGCGCGCGCGGAGCTGTTCGATGTGGAAAGCGGCCAAAGCCTGCACGTGTTCAGCGGCGAAACTAAAGGGCTGATTGAACAACTGCTGTACGTTCCGGACAGCTCCTGCCTGCTCGGTGTCGGCGGCGACAACGGAGGGCTGTGGCAGGCGTATGATCTCACGGCCAAGGCGACCCGGAGCGACAAGGCGCCGATGCACATCTATGCGGCGGTGTTGAGCGACAATGGCCGGCAGTTATGCGCTGTCGGTCATCACCGCATCGTGGTAGGCGAGTTGGTTTAAAGGAGACTTCACGCATGCTCGAAATCGTCGGACAGGCCTTCACGTGTTGCGATCGTATGACGCGACGCAACATGATTCGCGTTGGTTATCTGGGGCTTGGTGGACTCGCGCTGCCGGCCCTGCTGCGATCGAGAGCGGCACAGGCCGCCGCCTCGGCTCCGACGCGCAAGACGTCGGTCATTTTCGTCGAGTTGGCGGGAGGCCCCACACACATCGAGACGTACGATCCGAAGCCCGATGCGCCCCAGGAATACCGCGGGCCTCTGGGTATCGTGGCCACGCAGATGCCGGGGGTCTACTTCAGTGAACTCATGGTCCACCAGGCCCGCATCATCGACAAACTGGCCGTACTGCGCGCCGTCACCCATACGTCGAGCAGCCACGGTACATCGGCTCACTTGACGCAGACGGGATACTACCTGCGCGATCCGCAGAAGCGCGAGAACGACATGCCGTGCGCGGGCGCGGTGACCGCCGAACGGCGCGGCGCGAACGCTCAGGGATTGCCGGCGTATGTCGCTATTCCGCAAGTCATGCGGTTCGGAGGTGCGGCCTATCTGGGCAAACGTTACAGTCCGTTCGAGACCGGCGGCGACCCGGCCGCTGGCAAGTTCCAGGTAAACAACCTCGGGCTGAACGCTGCGCTCAATGCGGAACGTCTCACGGATCGGCGAACACTGCTGGCAGGCCTCGACCGCCATAGGCGGATGGCCGACTCGCGCGGCGTGGCGGATTCAGTCGATCACTTCACACGCGAAGCACACGAACTGGTGACCGGAAGCCGGGCCCGCCAGGCGTTCGATATCGGATCCGAGGATCCGCGCACACGCGAGCGCTACGGACGCCATACGACCGGCCAGAGTCTGTTGTTGGCGCGCCGACTCGTTGAGGCGGGAGTGACATTCGTTTCCGTCCGGGTGGGCGGCTGGGACGATCATGTGCAGATTGCAGCGCGGATGAAGGACAAAGGTCCCGCCTATGATCAGGGATTGGCTGCACTGGTCGGCGACCTGTACGATCGCGGTCTGGACCAGGATGTGCTGGTTGTCGCCATGGGCGAGTTCGGTCGCACACCACGCATCAACGCCACCGCCGGTCGAGACCATTGGGGGCGTGTGATGAGTGCGGTGCTGGCCGGTGGGGGGTTGCGAGTTGGACAGATCGTCGGTCGTTCCAGCCCAAAAGGCGAGACGCCCGAGGAACTCCCCTACCGCCCGGAGAACGTCCTCGCGGTTGTATATCGGCACTTGGGGATCGACGCGCAGGCCACGTTTAATGACTTCTCCGGTCGCCCACGCTACATTCTCGAGAACCGTGAACTGGTCAAAGAGCTCGTCTAGTGCCTCTTCCAGCTGACGAAGTTCTTGACGAGTCGTTTGACCGACAGCTGGCTCTGCACGCGAGGCGGGAACGTGGCCCGTCCTCGCCTGTGGCAACGGTTCAAACGAAGTGTCATTCGCGGCGAGGTCCCGATCGATGAGAACGGCAGTCATTACGACGCTGGCCCTGGTGCTGTGGGCGGGAGTCCACGCGCCGTTGCGATCGGATGACTCTCCGCTTCACCAGCAACTCTTCCGGATTTACTGCCACCAGTGCCACGGCGTGGAGGATGTCGTCGAAGGGGACGTGAATCTGGCCACGCTGTCAACCGACAACGATCTGAAACGCCGGCCCGAATTGCTCGAAACCCTGTTGGCCGTGCTGCAGGACGGCCGAATGCCGCCGGAAGGGGAACGGCCACTTCCCAACGAGGACCGTGCCCAGCTCATCGCGCGTTTGCGCGGCCTGCTCGACGAGGCGCTGGCGGCCTATCCATTTGTCCCAACACCGATCCGTCGGATGAATCGTTTCCAGTACAACAACGCGGTGGTCGATCTGTTGGAATTGGACCGCGACATCTTTCAGCTCAACGAACGGCTGTTGCGTCGCCGCGACGACTATTTTCACCCTGAAACGCGGCAGATGCCCCCGCAGGTGCGCGTCTCGTGTCGGCCACTCTCGAAAGACATCGACAACGAGCGCCCCGAGGGTTTTAAAGACGTGGCCGCTTTCCCGCAGGACCAGCGGGCCGAGCACGGATTTGACAATCGAGCCGACCATCTGACGCTTTCCCCGCTACTGATGGAGTCGTTCCTGCAACTCAGCCAGTCGATTGTCGAGAGCCCCGATCTCCATCCCGAGGAATGCCGCAGTTGGGAATGGCTGTTTGCTCCGCCAGCCGGGAAACTCGCAGGTGGCGCACCGACCGCCGCAGCCCTCCGGCCTCGGCTGGCCAGGCTGCTGCGCCGAGCGTTCCGCCAGCCGGTGGAAGCCGAGACACTCGATCGATTCAGTCTGTTTGCGGAGCAACAAATGGCCACGGGAGCCTCCGTAGACGAAACGATGCGAACGGTCGTCGGTGCCGTACTGGCGATGCCCGACTTTCTCTACCTTCGCGACACTTTTGATGCCGAAGATCCGAAACGGGCGGATTCCGGCCGACAGCGGGTGACCGATTTTGAACTCGCCGCGCGGCTCGCTCAATTCTTCTGGAGCAGCATCCCTGATGACGAATTGCTGGATTTGGCCCAAGCCGGGAAGTTGAGCGATCCGAACACACGCAACACGCAAATCGATCGCATGCTGAACGATCGGAAGTCGAGCCGGTTCTGCGACAATTTTCCAGGCCAGTGGCTGCAACTCGACCGGCTGATCACCTCGATTCCGGATCCGCAACTGTTTACGTATTTCTATTTTGGCGGTTATCGCACGAGCATGCACATGCTGCCGGAACCGCTGTTGCTGTTTGAGACGGTTTTTGTGGAGGATCGGTCCGTCCTGGAATTGCTGGCTCCCGATTTCACCTGGCAGAGTGACATGCTCGCTCAGAACTACGAAGGGAAATCGATGGCCCGCACGGATGTCAAGGTAATGATCTTCCGGCGCGTACCGCTGGCTGACACACGGCGCGGCGGCATCATTACCAACGCCGCGGTCATGACGATGACCTCGACGCCCACGCGGACTCAACCGATCACGCGCGGCGCGTGGCTAAATGAAGTGATCTTCAACGATCCGCCGAAGCCACCGCCGGCCGATGTTCCTCCGCTGCCCGAGGTGGACAAAGAGGAACTAGCCCGGCTGACGATTCGCGAACGTCTCGCTGTCCATCGCCAGCGTGCCGACTGCGCCGGCTGTCATAACCGAATCGATCCGTTGGGTTTTGCACTGGAAAACTATGGGCCAACGGGTGTGTGGCGCGACAAGTATGAGAATGGGCGAGACGTCGATCCGAGCGGGCAGTTGTTTCAGCAGTACGAGTTCAAGACACTGGCGGAGTTCAAGTCGCTACTGTTGCACGAGAAGCACCGGTTCATCCGAGCATTTGTCTCCCACTTGATGTCGTATGGGCTCGGCCGCGAACTGGGACCCGCCGATTCGCCCGCGCGGGACGACATCACCGCCCGCGCCGTAGCCGGTCAAGACACGATGCGATCCATTCTGAAAGCCATCGCGATGAGCGATCCGTTTCTGCACAAGAGCCGGCCCAGCGTCGAACAGCGAAGGGACACGAATCACCATGCGCGCTAAGCCGATCCTCGGTAACCACTCCCGACGCGAGTTCCTGGCAGCCGCGGGCGGAGCGGCACTCAGCCTGCCCTGGCTCGAGAGCCTGGCCCCACGCAGCGCGGCCGCGGAAAGAACTGGTTCCGCCCCGCCCAAACGGCTGGCCTTCTTCTACTTGCCAAACGGCATTACGCGGCGTGGTTTCTTTCCCGGAGAGGGCGATCGGGCGCTGCCACAGTTTGCCGGGCAGAATAACGTCTGGCGCTTTGAGGGAATGTCCGTTCCGCCCGGCAGCCACCCACTGACTTTCAGCCCCACGCTTGAGCCCTTACACACGATGCGGACCAAGCTCTCACTGATCACGGGACTCGATCGAACCTTCCAGCACGGTACCGACTCGCATGCCCAGGCGGCATCCTGCTTCTTGACCAGCGTGGCGCCCTACGAAGTAAAAAACTCGGCCTATCCCATGGCCCGCACCTTGGACCATATCGCCGCGGACCATATTGGCCAGGCCACTCCCTTTGCGACGCTCGAACTGAGCTGCAACGATCACAAGTACAACATCGAATCCATCTACTTCGACAATATGTCCTGGTATGGCACCGGACACGTGGCGCCGTCGATGCGCAATCCGCGTAAAGTGTATGACCGGCTGTTCGGCACCCGTACGCACACGCGGTTCCGGAATATCACCGACCTGGCTTTGGGCAACGCGCGCCAGCTGCAGAAGCGGCTCAGCGCCGGAGACAGGCAGAAGTTCGAGGAGTATTTTGAAGCCAACCGCACGATCGAAGCGATAATGTATCGGATGGACACGCTCAAAACACAACTGGTGGCCGCCAACAACCCACGACCCGACGACCACCTACCGCGCGCT
>JBFWYF010000638.1:0-4849 GCA_050186685.1 Pirellulaceae bacterium | reverse complement strand
GCATGGGCGGAGGACAGAAAGTTCTCACCGTGCCGTTCAACAACCAGTCGGTCCTCCGCGCCCTGCTGACGTTGCATCTCGGCGTCAATTTCGGATTCGACGAAAAGCGGTGGAAGGCCTGGTACAACGAACAGCACCGCCCCAAGACTCTGGTAAATCTCCGCCGGGCCCCGTAGGACCGCCCACGAACGACCAGGGAGGGCTGCCCGGTTTGGCCTGGGTACACCGCGCCGCCGTTACTCCGCCGAGAACTTGTGCACGGTCGTTTGTGAGTATTTCGCGCCCGGCCGCAGGACGGTGCTCGGGAATGCCGGCTGATTGGGCGAGTCGGGATAGTGCTGGGTTTCCAGGCAAAATCCGGCGTACTGGGCATAACCTCCATTCGCGGGCGTTCCATCGAGGAAGTTGCCGGAATAGAACTGGATGCCGGGCTGCGTCGTGTAAATCTCCATCGTGCGGCCACTCGTGCGCTCGTGCACTCGTGCCGCCAGCCGCAGTTCACCGGCGGGGCCGCGCAGCGCGTAGCAGTGGTCATACCCCACCGGGTCCGCCTTAATCTGCGCGATCCGCTCGCCAATTCGGTGCGCTGAACGGAAGTCGAGCGGTGTGCCCTCGACCGCCGCCAGGTCGCCTGTCGGAATTAGTCCGTCGTCCACCGGCAGGTACTTGTCCGCCATGATCGTCAACTCGTGATCCAGGATCGTACCCGAGCCAGCCCCCGCCAGATTCCAGTAGTTGTGATTGGTGAGATTGACCGGAGTGGCGGCGTCCGTGACAGCAGAAAACTCCATCCGCAGCTCATTGTCGTCCGTGAGTGTGTAGCTGGCGGTGGCGTCGAGGTTTCCGGGATAGCCTTCTTCACCCGCCGAACTGCGCCGTTCGAATCGCACACCGACCGCGTTGGGCGATTTGATTTCCGTGGCGCGCCAGACCCAGCGGTCGAATCCTCGTTCACCACCGTGCAGGTGGTTGGGCCCATTGTTCGTAGCCAGGGTATAGGTCTGGCCGTCCAACGTGAATTTGCCACGGGCAATGCGGTTGCAATAGCGGCCCACCGTCGAACCGAAATACGGGTGCCGGGCCAGATAACCCTCCAGATTGCCGAAGCCGAGATTGATGTTGGCCAGCTTGCCCTGGCGATCCGGCACCTCCACAGACACCACGATGGCACCGTAGTCCATCAACCGGACGGTCACGCCGTGACGATTGGTGCAGGTGAATTGCGTCACCACCTGTCCGTCGGGGGTCTTGCCGAAAGTAGAACTTACGATTGCCATCGTGCCCGAACTCCTCGTCGTCGCTTGAGACTGGCCGAATCCCGTCGAGGTAGCGATGCCCATCAGGAGGAACATGGAGCAGCATACAGCGCATCGGAGCATGAACGATTCTCCCATCCGTTGTCCGCGACCGGTATTGACCATTCGTGTGGTGAACGGTCGACCATTATGGAGTTGCTGGCGGAGAGCGTCCAGAGCCGCTATGGCGATGGCGGCGGAGCAAGTGCGTGGCGCCGGCACGGTGCGCTGCGCGCACAAGCGTCGCCGACGACCGATCAAGCTTGCGGCGGGGCTGGACGGGAGCGCGCGGTCAGAAAATCAATGGTCTGCATGCTGCCGACGCGGAAGTCCAGGAAACGAGCTCCGCTGACGTAGAGATCCGGGCCTACGGACTGGCACCAGCGAATATCGATGTCCGCCTTGACGAAGCCTCCTTTTGTGGCGATGCGGGCCACCGTGGGGCCTTGTAGCACAGGCAAATCGTGCAACAATCCCAGTCCCTCGGCCGAGGTATCCCGACTGAATGCCGGAATATAGTCGCCGCCTTCGCCCAACCCGACAGGCCGAAAATACGGGAGGCGTCGGTTCTCGCGGCGTACCGTGTCGGCCGTCGTCTCCATCCACAACATCACGAGCGTATCCAGATCATCGGGACAGGTGAATTCGGATCCGCTCAGGTACCATCCGCCGCCACAAGGTTCGCACCATTGCACCCGGACGTCGACAAGCAACAGATTGTCGCGGCCGCGTACGGTGAGGACCGCCGGCTTCAGCGGCAAGGGACCGCGATGTAACAGGCTCAGGCCGCGCGGCGACGTGTCCCGGCTAAAGGCGGCCACGGACTCGGTTCGGCCAAACTGGAGCTCGACCGGCCGAAAAAAAGGCTCGCGATGAAAGATCCGCCGATCAACGATGGTCTGGATATTCGGAAGGGCGCCGGCGAGCGCCATGCCATCCTGCCCGATGATGGTCATGTTCGCACCTGATAACCGCAACGACATGTCAAATCTGCCCGCTTGCCGCCGTCGGCTAGCTTCTCTCCAAACATAGCTCGCGCCTGGCTCGATCTGGCTGTGGGAAACCACCTCGCAGCGAGAGAATCGGAGGCGGTTCTATGCCCTGTCTGAAACCCCCGGGACGGAACGCGAAGCGGTTCTCCCAGTTCCCTCAGGGCCAGAGCCTAGAACCGGAAGCTGTCCGGCACCCGATGCTCTTTGAACTCGGGAAAAGCGTACACCTGGTAACTGTAGGTGTTGCAAAACGCTTCGTCCGCCGTCAACTGGGCGTAGTTGTGCCCGGTCTTACTGTCATCGCGCGGCTCGCCGTGAGGTCCCGGCTGCGGCGACGCGATGTGCCCGATCTCGCGGTGAGATCCCTTGCGGCCGCCGCAGAAGTGCCCCAATTCGTGGATGATGACCGAGGAGCTGGTGGTGCGGAACTTGGGCGTAATATAGATGTACCGCACTCGTTCTCCTTCCTCCGTGTCGCTCAGTTCCGCTTCGAATCCACCCCAATGGGCGTAGGCAATAGCGGTGGGGTCCGGATGGTGTCCCGGCTGAAACAATCGGAAGGACGTTCCATGTCGCAACGACATGAATAGCGTTTCCTCCATCCGCTGGTAGATGCCCATCACGCGATCGATCTGGGTAACCGGATCGCGGGCCTTATGCGCTTTGAAATGCCAGGCCACCAGGCGTTTCTCCTGCTGCGACGATGCCAGCGTATCGGGCAAGGCAAAGGTCGCTCGCACGGCCGCCAGTCGGTTCTTGGCTCGGCGCACGCGGCTGAGCGCATCGGAGGCCAATTTGACGGCCTGCTCGATCTGGCCGGGGTCCGTCTCGGCCGCGTCCGAGCGATGGACCGCGGCCGGGTCGCGGAAGGCTTGCTTAGAGGTGGAGCCCAGGAGTTCATTGAGCCGCTTGAGGGTCTTCTGGTCCGGATCGATGCGGCCATCCGGCGACCAACCTGGGAACTGACGCTTCTGAAACTGGCGGATAGCGGCACCGGTTTTCGGACCGTAAAACCCATCGACATCCAGCGCCGGCGCCGGTCCGCCCTGGTCGGCCGAAACGCGGTTCAGTGCCCGCTGGATCGCTTTCACGTCCTCCGCGCGGTTCGTACCTCCCGCCCCCACCGAGGCCTGAATCGTCACGGGCCGAAAATCTTCTGGCGAATCCACCACCCAGTCGACCTTCCGGCAATTTCCGAGTGCGTCGCAAGCGGCAAACAGCGTCATATATCCCACCTTCGGACAGTTTTGTCTGTACGAAGCTGTGATCGTTGCCGCGCGGGCTCTTGTTGCGTGAATTCGGGGAAACTGCGGGCCTCGGCCCGGACCGGTCATTGTGCCGGCAGATCCAGTGCCGCGTCAAAGTCGTTGCTACCGGCGCGCAGGGTCACGGTCAGCTGCGAAGTGTTGTTGTACTTCTCCGGAATGAACTGCACCATGTCTTCGACCATCGTCTTGTTCGGATTATTCTCCTCCCCCATGCCGTCCCAACGTTTCTTGCCGGTTCCCTTGAACGAGCGGATCTGGACCTGGTACTCGCCGGGGGTTAGCCGCTGGGAGTTGGCAAGCGCGTATTGGCCGCCCGAGATAGGGGCCCCTTCGGATTCTCCCTTATCGACCGGAACGAACAGAATCTCGCCCGATTCCAGCGGCTGGCCATTGACGGTGACCTCGCCTTGGACGCTGGTCCCGCTGTTAGCGCAGCCGGTTATCAGGCAGGCCAGGCAAGCCATTACGAGGGAAAGATAACCTGTTTGCATGGGTGCCTGCTCCTATTCCAGCGTGACCGACTCGCCGCCCTGGGGTGAGCCGAGCCCCTGCCAGGTTGCGAGCGCGAGAGTTTGCGAAACGAACCGTACGGCGCCATCCCCGAACGCCACTTGTACACCACCCGGATGGTAGCTGCGTGCCGACACGATAATGTTGCGCGTGTTGTACGCTGTGAAAGTGCCGGTGCAGGGGGCCCGTGGAGTTGACAAGCATAGCGCCGTCCGCAGCCAATCCGGCGTCGTCGTATTGGGGGCATGGTTCCAGTGGAACATGCAGTTTTCGGGATAAGTCAGATTGCCCCGCCAATCGGAGAGGTTGCCTTGGACGCCGTTGTTGAGCACTTCCGTGACGAGCATCGTATTGCTGGTCCCGTCGATGATGTCGCGCATGCCGACTCCGCGGTTGACCACGAACATCGCTGACCCGTTGAGCGCGACGGTGGCGATGCCCTGGGCGACGGGCACGGAACGCATGGGGCCCAGTCCGTTGTTGCAGACGTAGTTTCCCTGAGCCCAGAGGAAACCCGCGATGCCGGGGTACGGTGCAGGAGGTCGCTTAATGGCGGAGGGGCACTGGAAAGTGGGAACATCCTGGCCGTTGAGGAACTGGTTGCCCGCGCCTCCTCCCGTGGAAGTATTGGCATCATACCGGCCGTTCAGTGCCACCTGCTCGATGTACGGCAGCATCATGGTAATCCAGTTGGCTCGGTCCGAAGGGCCGTTCGTCGAGATCCAAAGAGGAGGAAACGTCTTGAACGTGTCGTGGTAGTTATGAAGGCCCAGCCCGATCTGCT
>JBFWYF010000637.1:0-4852 GCA_050186685.1 Pirellulaceae bacterium | reverse complement strand
TCGACGACGTACAGGCCAAACGGGCCACGATTCCGCCGGAGCATTTTCTGCGTATTGCATCCGAACAGCCGGCCCAGGTTCCCGTGACCTACGTATTTCATCGCGGCGACCATCAGCAGCCGAAAGAACCGGTTGCGCCGCGCGACTTAGGTGTCCTGGGTACGCCGGGGCTGCCGCCGCCTCAAGACCTGGCGACCAGCGGTCGTCGGTTGCAGTATGCCCGGCAGCTGACCAGCGGCCAGCATCCGCTCGTCGCCCGTGTGCTGGTCAACCGGATCTGGGCCCACCATTTTGGACGCGGGATTGTGGCCTCGACCGGCGACTTCGGTTACCTCGGCGAACGACCGACCCATCCCGAGTTGCTCGACTGGCTGGCCGCCGAGTTCGTCGAATCGGGATGGAGCATCAAGCGGTTGCAGCGGTTGATTGTTACGTCGCGCGTCTACCAGCAATCGGCGGCCGGGTCGCCGACTGCGGTGACGGCCGACCCGGACAACCGGCTCCTCGGTCGCTGGCCGCTCAGGCGGCTGGAATCCGAAATTCTCCGGGACGTTCTGCTCGTGGCGGCCGACAAGCTCAACCCTCAGTTGTTTGGTGAGCCGGTCCCGGTCATGGAAGATGAAGTCGGGCAAATCGTGCTGGGCAAGGAAAACCTGGACGGCGAGCGCAAGCCAACCAATCCGATTCCCCTGGGAGGACAGGAATTCCGCCGCAGCCTCTACGTCCAAGTCCGGCGGAGCCGCCCGCTGAGCATGCTCGAGAGCTTTGACCTGCCAGATCTGGCGCCGAACTGCACTGTTCGGGCTTCGTCGAACGTGACCCCGCAGGCGCTGGTCCTCATGAATAGCAGTTTTGTCGTCGACATGTCGCGGGCTATGGCCGATCGCTTGCTACGCGAGCGCCCCGGCGCCCCGCGTGAACAATTGCGCTGGGGCTGGGAGCTGGCCTTCGGACACGGCCCCGATGACGCGCAGATGGCAGGGGCGGAGCAGTTTTTGAAGCGCCAGGTCGAGACCCTTCGCGGAGATCAGCCGGATACCGCGGAGGCGAACCGCCTGGCGCTGGCGACCTACTGCCAGGCATTGCTGGGCTCGAATCGCGTCCTGTACATCGAATAAAGCGATGGCTATGAACCACTTGCCCATTCAACGAACTTCCGCCTGCTTCACGCGCCGGCACCTGTTGCAGGCGAGTTTCCACTTGACCCCGTTGGCGCTGGCCTGGTTGGGGAAATGCGAATCGGCGCGAGCGGCGCCAATAAAGCCGCCGATGGGACGAGCGGCGCCTTCGCTCGCAGCCCGGCCGCCGTCGCGACCGGGGCGCGCGACGGCGATGATCTCGCTGTTCATGCAAGGCGGGCCTAGCCAGGTCGATTTGTTCGATCCGAAGCCCGCCCTGACGCGTCTCGACGGCCAGCCTTTTCCAGGCAAGGTAAAGTACGACGACGTCGGAGGAGCCAGCACCAAAGTGCTGGGCAGCCCCTGGAAGTTCGCCCCTCACGGAGTCTGCGGCACGCAGGTATCCGAACTGCTCCCGCACCTTGCTGGGATCGTCGACGATTTGGTCGTAATTCGCTCGATGCACACCGGCGTCAACAATCACGGCCAGTCGATCCACGCGATGAATTCCGGGAGGATCCAACGCGGGCGTCCCTCCCTGGGCAGTTGGATGACCTATGGTCTCGGCGCGGAAACACAGGAGTTGCCGGCCTATGTGGCCATGACCGATCCGCAGGGAATCCCCGTCGAAGGCGTGCTGAACTGGTCCAATGGCTGGCTGCCGTCACTCTACCAGGGCACGGTAATCCGGCCTCGGGAACCCCGCATTCTGAACCTGGAAGCACCCACACAGCTCCGCGGCGCCGCGCAGCGTAACTATCTCGACTACCTCCAAGGCCTCAACCGGGAGCATGCTGAGGCCTACACGGACCAGTCCGAGCTGCAGGCGAGGATCAGCAACTACGAGCTCGCCGCGCGGATGCAAACGGCCGCCACCGAGGCGCTGGATATCAGCAGCGAAACCGCCGCCACTCATCGCCTGTATGGGATCGATCAGCCGGCTACGGAAGAGTACGGTAAGCGCTGCCTCATCGCACGTCGGCTGGTGGAACGCGGCGTACGATTCGTCCAGGTGTTCACCAAGAATCAATATTGGGACCATCATGGTTCGAACCTGAGCGCTCTCCCGGCGGCCTGTCTCAAGACCGACCGGCCCGCCGCAGCGCTGGTCAGGGACCTGAAACAACGCGGCTTGCTCGACACGACGGTTGTCCACTGGGGCGGCGAAATGGGGCGGCTGCCGGTGATCCAGAACGATGCAGGCCGCGACAAGGTCGGCCGGGACCACAATACCTACGGAATCAGCATGTGGCTGGCTGGCGGCGGTTTTCGTCGGGGAGGCGCCTACGGCGCCACGGATGAATTCGGGCATCACGCCGTCGAGAACATCGTCAATCACTTCGATTACCACGCGACGTTAATGCACGTGTTCGGGTTAGTGCCGGAGGACCTCACGTTTGTCCGCAATCAGCGGAGCGAATCGTTGCTGGATGGCCAGCCTGGCCGCGTCGTCGCAGGCATTCTGGCGTAGCAGCGCCGAGGAAGTAACGGCAACTATGAAGTACGACTGGCTGGACGAAGGCACGTTTCACATGATGTTGCCGGACCGGCTCGTGAACACCTGGCGCGGCGCGGGCTCGCCCGACTACGATCGCGCCTGTTCGGAATCCGACGAATGGCTGACGCTGCTGACCATCGGCGATTCCCAGGGGCTCGTCCTGGGCGGCGATCCTGGGATGGTGCTCGTTCTCCCATGCGACTCGGAGCTCCCGGTTCTGATTCGCTGGATCTATGCGGACGACGAGCAAGAGCTGATCGACTTTGCGCTGCGCGGCGAGCCCGTCATGGATACGTCTCCCGATGTGGTCTGGGAGAACCAGGATACATCCTGGAGCCTGTTCGATGCCGCCGCCTATCCGCCACAGGACAGACCCGGGATACGCCGCGTCCGGTTACCCGTTGGGCGCCTCCGCGTCGAAACCGCCTTTGTGGAAGCTGGTGCCAACTCCGCCGTGATTCATCGGTTTACCCGCGTTAGCGGCAGTTCGCTGTCAGGCGAACATCAGAAAGCAAAGTAGCGTAAACTGCAGCCCGGCGAGAACGGCGGCGACGACCGTTCCGATCGAGGGCCGCTGGTCGTGGATCATCAGCAGCATGGCACACGCGGTAACCGTGCCAAAGAATTTTGCTACCAGCAGCAACCAGACCTGGCCTCCGTTAAGGAAGATCAATACCTGTCCTTGAGGATTCAGTTCGTCCAGGTGATGGCGATATTCCGCGACGAGGTAGCCGTCCAGCACCGACACCAGGATGACGAATGTCCAGAACACGTGAAACATCCGTGAGGAGAGGGCGAAGCGAACAGGACCCATCGTTTGGTCTCCGGAAGCGGCGTCTGCGCGGCGCGGGTCATATGAAGGGAAAGACGATCGCCAGGTTTGCCAACACGACATGTTGCACCAGCAAACGGGACTGCAGGTCCCAGACTTGGATCGCTCCGTCGCTGTTCCAGGACAGCAACGTGTGCTGGTCCACGAACTTGGAGCCGAGAATCGACTCGTCTTTATCACCGATGGTAAAAGCGATCAGTTCCTGGTTCACGTCCCAGCAGAGCAGTTGATGCCCCTCCGTATCGCCGACGATCAACAAGTTGGAGTCGGGTGAAAACGTCGCGTCAACGTGGGCCATTCCCGTTATCAGCGGTGTGATGCTCTGCGACCGCCATGTCCTATCGGCCGGATCGCGGCTCAGCAGCATTCCCTGCGAGTTCGAACTCAGGCATACGACATAGCGGCCATTCGGGCTGACCGTCAGGGACCGCCACGCCGTAAGCCGGCCACGATGTACAATCTCGCGGGTATCTCCCGTCAAGAGATCCAATTCGACGAGAAGTCCTTCGTTCCCTTCGGGGCGAGCGCAAAGAACGGAATGGGAGTCGGCCAGAACCACGGCACTTCCGAACGTCTGCCGGAAATCACACCATCGCAGCGACCAACTGTCCAGATCCCAGGCATACAATCCTCGCGTTCCCAGCGAGATCAGAGTCTTGCCGTCCGGGGAGCAGATCAGCTGTTGCGCAAACCCATAGACGTGCCGGCCGATCAGCGCGGTGCCAAGCTCCGGCCGTTGCGGCTGATGAACATAAATCGAGCCGTCTTCGTTCGCCAGGAAGATGCGTTCGGTGGGAGCGTGGACCGCAATGCACATTGGCTCATATGGGTGCAGGTCGAGGATCTCTGCCGATTGGTTGCTGCCCAGGTCATGCAGGAAAATGCACCGGCGCTGAGATATGGGGCCGACCAGCGAGTATTCTTTGACCAGCAGCACGGCCTGGTCCGAGGCCAGCATCTCGCAAGACCGCACGAACAACGCACTTTGCCCGCGCGCGAGCTCGCGGGGAACGAAGATCACGGCAGCAATTGCACCCGAAATTGCCACAGCGACGAGCGACCGAATGAACGCCCGACCGAACGTCAATGGCTGGCGACGGTCGCGATTGAGATCCAACTCGTGTGACATCGAACTTCCTCGCCCTACGAAAAGTCGCGTAACACTGTCCTCGCGTCGGCGGAGGAATACATTTTGCAGATTCCATGGCCGGGTTGCGCCGCAATCCGCCAAATTGGAAAAAAAAATGTCTCGTTCCGTCCGAACCAAATTCAAGTCGTGCAGATCGCGAGAATCACGCAAGGATTATGCCGACAGAAAAAACTCGAGGATCGCGAGAAGAGAACGCCGCTGCCAGCCTCGGCGCATGCAGATTTCCGCGTTTACCGCTGATAAATAGGTAACAG
>JBFWYF010000636.1:0-4859 GCA_050186685.1 Pirellulaceae bacterium | reverse complement strand
GGCTTGCAGACGGCGCAGCCCATCACGCACAACGTCAACTGGCAGATCGGCGACTGCCCGGAGCAAGGAGACCGGCGCGCTCCTGCCTATGACAGACGCCATCTGCAACAGATGCTTATCCTCAAGCGACAATCGGTCGATACGAGACGCCAATGTCACCTGCACTGTGGCTGGTACCTGGATAGCTTCGATTGGCCGGGTTAGGCGATAGCTGCCCGTTGAACCCTCCAGCACCTTCGTCTCCACCAACGTCCGGACGGTTTCCTCCAGGAAAAACGGGTTGCCCTGGTTGACTAGGAGCTGCTTGAGTGATGCCAGAGTGGAATCATCACCCAGCAGCGCATCGAGCAACTGGCTACCGCTCTCTCCAGCAAGCGCGTCCAGTCGGAGCTGGCTGTAGTAAGTCTTTCCCGCCCAACCATGCTCGTATTCGGGCCTATAGGTTGCCAGCAGCAGGACACGGGCCGACGCCAAGCTCTCGACAAGGCTGTCGAGCACCACCTGTGTTTCGTTGTCGATCCAATGCAGGTCTTCGAAAATCAATAGCAGTGGCCGTTGTCGTGCTTCCCGCAGCAGAAGGTACCGCACCCCGTCCAACATGCGCCGACGGCGCTGCGCCGGGTCGAGAGCTTGCCAGGCGGGGTCGTTCACCGGCGCGTCCAGCAGGGCCAGCAAGGCCGGAAGCGTTGGCGCGAGCGACCCGTCGAGCGCGAGCAGCTTTGTCTTCACCTTGTCGCTGATCGTCTGGAGGCTGTCCTGGTCGGTGATCTCGAAGTAGCCCTTGAGGAGATTGGCTACCGGCAGGTAGCTCATGGCCTTGCCGTAGGAGACGGCGGCGCACTCCATCACCAGCCACTCATCCAGGACCATAGAGTGGGTGAGTTCGTAGACCAGGCGCGACTTGCCCACGCCAGCTTCGGCAACCAGCGCTACGACCTGGTCGTGACCGCTACCGGCGAGCTGCTGTGCGTGGCGGAGCTGCTCCAGCTCCCGCTCGCGGCCCACGAATGGCGTAAGAGTCCGACGAGCGACGGATTGGAACCGGGTCCGCACCGCGCCGACGCCTGTCACCTCGTGCACCTCCAAAGGTTCGGCGAGCCCTTTGATAGGTACCGGGCCGAGCGGCTTCACGGTGACAAAGCCATCTGCCAGTTCCAGCGTCGATGGCGTCACCAGGATGCTGCCGGGATTGGCGAGCTGCTCCATTCGCGCCGCGAGATGCGTCGTCCGTCCGACGGCTGTGTAGTCCATGCGCAAATCGCTGCCGACGGTGCCCGCAACGACCTCGCCAGAGTTCAGTCCAACGCGGACCTGCAGGTTCACGCCGTGCGTATGGAAGATGGCTTCAGCATGACGTTTGGCCCGTTCCTGCATGCGCAGGGCGGCGTAGCAGGCCCTCACAGCGTGATCCTCATGAGCGAGCGGAGCGCCAAATAGCGCCATGATGCCGTCGCCCGCAGCCTGGTTGACGGTGCCTTCGTAGTGGTGCACGGCCTCCATCATGAGTTCGAGCACCGGGTGGAGGAGCTTGCGCGCCTCCTCGGGATCACGGTCGGCCAGCAGCTCCATCGACCCCTTGAGGTCGGCGAACAGCACGGTAACCTGCTTGCGCTCGCCTTCGAGTGCTGCCCTGGATTTCAAGATTTTCGCCGCCAGATGTCTGGGGGTGTGGGTTTCTGGCGCTCCAAACGGCCACCCGGCGCTTGAAGACAAGCTAGTCGGCTGCGCGCACTCTGGACAGAATTTCGCTGCTGGCGGTAGTTTATGACTGCAACGGCTACAAGTCGGCACTAGAGGTGACGCGCACTGCACGCAGAACTTTGCTGCGGCGTCGTTGAAGTGCTGACACTTCGGACACTTCATCGTCGACCTTTGAGGCGGACAGACGCGTTCTCAGGGAGGTAGGTACACTTCTCCCCAACTACCGAGATAGTAGAACGGCTGATCGGCCTCTACCACCAACAATAGCGCTCCGTATTGACCCTCTGCCATCAATCGGCATGCCAAGCCAAATGTCGGCTTGGGGTCAAACGCATAGGCCGCTTTCGGCGACGCATCAGGCCAGGGCCGAAGTTGCTAACCAGTGGAAACGCGTCGAGTTGGTGGAGCATCACTTCGCCCGTCGGAGTGCGTCGCTGGGTGCCTGCCTTTGGCACCACAGCAGTTTCCGAGAAGTCGGCTTCGGGTCAGACGCGTCGGTTTGACCTTCTGACCGTCACTTCCGGTGTACCCCCAACTTCAGACATTGCCGGACCCAGTCGGCCGGCCGAAAAATCGACGCGATGGGCCAAGAGCCGACTTGACTCGGCAAAGACATTGGCGCTCAGCCCGTTGTCGGTCTCTGCGAGCTCTCCCGGACGCCAGCTTTGCGAAGACCGTCGATCAATCGCTCCAGGCAAGGTTCATGGAATACGAGGTAGTTATTGTGAACCTGCGCGATGGAAAATTCCGGCCAACGCTTTTCCAGCTCGGCCCGCGATTGGGCAGCAGTAGCACGATCGCCGAGATGACCAAGTGCTGAGGTGATGACGATCCTTCCGGCCCAAGTGTCGAAGGTCTCAAGTGCTCGGCGTCCCAATTGAACGGCCGTGGTATCGTTGCCGAGGTAAAGATGGCCAACAGCAAGGATGTTCAGGTATTGCCGAGCATTCGGATCCGTCGGACTGAGGCGAAGCGCCAGTTCGACATGTTCTAGCCCCTCGCGGCAGTGGCCGGACTGGACAAGGAGGCGGCCCAGGATCGCGTGTCCATGGGCAAAGCTCGGATTGATTTCGATGGCCCGATTTGCCTGCTCGATCGCGAGCTCAGGCTCCCGCGCAAATGTCAACGCCCAGGCCAGTGCGAGATGAGTCAAGGGGTCCTTGTCGTCAAGGCCAACTGCCCGTCGCGCTCGCTCGAGGATGTTTCTCGGATCGTGATCGGCAAAGCGAAAGAACAAGTCTTCGGCCTCACTCCAGGCGAAGGCCGCATGAGCGGAGGCAAAGCTGGGATCGAAGTCGAGGGCTTGTGCCAGCAACCGCCGCGCGTCTGCATTTCCATCGCGAGTCCGCCGGGCGATGAGGACCATCGCGCGATGGTACAGCTCCCAGGCTCCTAAACTTTCGGGGGCCGCTACTCTCACCCGTTCGTACTCGGCGCGTCCAAGCTCGGGCTCGATTTGGCCGACGATGCACCGCGTGATCTCGTCCTGAACAGCAAAAATGTCGCCGAGTTTGCCGTCGAATCGCTCGGCCCAAAGATGATTGAGTGTCGGTCCATCGATGAGCTGGGCCGAAATCCTCACGCGGTCACCCACCTTGCGGACACTGCCTTGAACCACATAGCGCACACCGAGTGTCGTCACCAGCTGCGCAACCTGTGGTGAAGAGTTGGGTGCGCCTGCCGAGTTCGCCGCAATCACAAAAAACTGACGCAGATGGCTCAGTGCGGTGATCATGTCTGCCGTTAGTCCGTCGGCGAAATTGCTCTGCCTGGGATCGCCCGAGAGGTCGTTGAACGGCAGGACGGCGATCGAGGGTCGATCGGGTGCGCAAGATGGCATTGGTGCCTTCCCGCTTGCAAGTTGGGGCAGGCGACCGCTAGGCGTTGGTTGTTCAAGAACGGTTCCGATAAACCGTACGCCCTTCCGAGCCACCGTCTTAATCAAGCGCTGCTGCCCGCCGTCATCGCCGATCGCGCGCCGCGCGGCGTTAATCCGGCTGAGCAGCGTCGACTCGGAGACGATGCGCCCGTTCCAGATGGAAGAAATCAGGTCGTCCTTGCTGATGACGCGATCGCGGTTAGCGATCAGGTGGGCGAGCAGATCGAAGACCTGCGGCTGCGTCGGGATCATGGCCGATCCAGCTCGTAGCTCGCGCCGGTCGGTGTCCAAGCTGTAGCCGTCAAAGTGGACGCGCAATCTACCTCCAACGGCCTAGCATCGCTGACCGCCTTTTCGCTGAATTACGGAAAAATCGCGCCAAAATCAATGTTCCGTCAAGGTCAGACCGCGCTGTCGGCCGCTATGGTCACGGGATCCTGGAATCAGGAACCAACCATACGGAGGCGCAACAGTGTCCACGACCATGTCTGAGCACAAGCCAATCGCAAGCCGGCAGACCGCAAACGTATCGCCCGACGCGATCATGCAGCTTGGCTTGGGATTCTGGGGGTCTAAGACTCTGCTGAGTGCCGTCGAACTCGGCCTGTTCACTGAACTGGCAGACGGCCCACTCGATCTCGCCGCGTTAACCGCTCGTTTGAAGCTGAACCACCGCAGTGCGCGCGACTTTCTGGACGCCCTTGTGGCGCTCGGCATGCTGGACCGCCGTGGCGAGCAATATTCCAATGTGCCCGCAACCGACACCTTTCTTGATCGCCGCAAGCCCGCCTATGTCGGTGGCCTGCTGGAAATGGCCAATGCGCGGCTCTATCCGTTTTGGGGGGCGTTGACGGAGGCGCTGCGCACCGGCGAGCCACAGAACGAGGCCAAGCAGGGCCGCGACCTGTTCGACGAGCTCTACAACGATCAGCAGCGCCTCGCCGAATTCCTTAAGGCTATGACCGGACTGAGCCTCGGATCGGCAGCCGCCATCGCTGACAAGTTCCCCTGGGCTGACAGTCGGACATTCGTCGATATCGGCGCCGCACAGGGTGGGCTGGCGGTGACCGTCGCCCGCGCGCACTCCCATCTCTCCGGCGTCGGCTTCGACCTTCCGGCGGTACGGCCGCACTTCGAGGCCTTTGTCGCCGAACAGGGAATGTCACACCGGCTTGCGTTCTGCGGTGGCGACTTTTTTGCCGATCCCTTGCCATCAGCAGACGTGGTGGTAATGGGCCATATCCTTCACGACTGGGGCCTCGACAAGAAACGCTTGCTC
>JBFWYF010000635.1:0-4863 GCA_050186685.1 Pirellulaceae bacterium | reverse complement strand
TACCTCGCGGGGCTTAACCCGTTCTCGGCGATCAATGCCCCATGGAAGCTCGAAGTGGGCACCAGGCAAGCGAGGCGTTTTCAGCAGTTCGCCGCAGCGGCGCACGACGACGATCTCGTCCGGTTGCACCAGGTAGACACCGGTAGCGCCCCATCCCGCCAACGCCAGCAGCAGCGCGATCGCCAGACGTCGCTTCATGGCTGCGTCTCCGCAGCAGCCGAGGTGGTGGCAGTCGTATCGATGCGATCGGCGGCCGGTTCCTCCGATGCATGGGAGGGCGCATCGCGAGGAGGCGGAACCGCGAATCGCTCACCCGTGGCCGGCAATCCCCTTGTCAGGAGCTTCAGCAGCGGACTGTCGGCGGAGAGAACCACAGTCGTCTGTTCGTCCAGGATGTTGCGATAGGTCTCGAGCGTTTTCAGGAGCTCGTAGAAAGCCGGATTACGGCTATGTGCCTCGTTAAAGATCTCAATGGCCTTGGCTTCGCCTGCCCCGCGAATAGCCAGTGCTTCCCCTCGGGCCCGCGCCAGGAGTTGATCGCGCTGCAGGTCAGCCAGACTTTGGATCTTGGCCTTCTCGCTCGCCCCCTCCGCCCGATACTGCACGGCGACGCGTTGCCGTTCACTGCGGATTTCCGCATACACCGCCGGCTGTACTGCCTCCGGATAGGTGATGCGTTTTAGACGAATGTCGACCACCTCAATGCCAAACTGCTCCGCCGCCGCCCGGCGCATGTCTGACGTGACGCGTTCGGCCAAACCGTTCCAGTCCAACTGGGCCGCGTCCAAGGCGACCAACTGGTCGAACCGCAGCCGCCCAATTTCGGCCGCCATCGCCGCCTGCACGCGTTCTTCGAGCCGACTTTCCATGATATCGGCGGAACCTGCCGATTGCAGGAAGCGAGTGACCAGGTTTTCGAGCGACGACCGTTCTGCCTCGCCGGCCGAATTGCTCGCGTGGGCGTTCGCAAATGCGTCACCCGGCAACCGCCAGCACACGTACCACGCAAACGTCAAGTTCTCCTTGTCCTGGGTCAGCATCTCCCGAGCTGGCGGCTCGAACACCTGCAAGCGCCGGTCGAATCGGAGCAAGCTCTGATACGGCCACTTGAACTGCAGTCCGGGCTGCGCGTGAAACCGGATCGGCTGACCGAACTGGGTGACAAAGACGTACTCTGACTCGTCCACGAAAAAAAAGGACCGCGCCAGGATCAGCCCTGTCACGGCGGCGCACAGCCCGAGCACAAGCCAGCGCCAGGGGACGCCACGCGTGTCGTTCGTCGTCGTTCCGTCAGACATCAACAGCAGATGCATAGTTAACTCGGATCCCCAGGTCCAAGGCGTTCGAGTCAGATTACCCTTCGTCGTCCACGTTCGGCTGGAGCAGCGGGACTGTGGGAACAGGAGCCGCGGCAGGCAAGCCAAGCAACAGGTGCCGCCGGCCCTTTCCATGCGGATCCAGCACGATCTTCTGGCGACCCGCCAGTGTCGACTCGACCGTCTCCATCAGCAGTCGCCATTCGGTTAACGCAGGATCGGCGGCCCGCGCCGCGTTCTGATCGAGAAACGACTGGGCGTCGCCTCCAGCCACTGCCGTTTGTAGCTCGGCGAAGGCCTCCGCCGCTTTGAGCTCGCCGAACGCGTCCCCGGTCAGCGTCTCGCGGAGTGCCGACCACTGTCCGTCCGACAGTTCCGCGCTCCCGCCCGCCAGAGACTGCCAGGCTCGCGCACCGCCAGCGCGGATCAACTGCTCCCGATAGTAAGCGTCTGCTTCATTCTTCATCTGTTCTCGCTGCTTGAACGCCGCAGAAACGTCCCGGAAGGCATCCACTACGGCCAGAGGGGGATGGACATCTTGAAAGCAGACGCCTCCCGCCAGGATCTCGACCCCCAATCCCAATTGATCGACGCGCTGCTGCAGGAGCGATTCCATATCGCGCTGTGCGGCTCCGCGGCCAGACGCGAGCAGTTCCCGCTCCGCATCCAACTGCCCCGCGCGCACGAGCGACGATCGTTCCCCAACCACTTCGCGTACCGCACTTTCGCACACGGCCCGTAAAACCTGCTCGGGATCTCGCACTCCGAACCGAAAGGCCCGCAAGTCACCCACGCGATACTGGATCGTTACCGCCAGTTCCACAAGGCTGCGATCACCGGTCAACACCAGGTTGTCCGAGGCAGCGTTTCCGTTCACGATTCCATCGGCCCCGCTCGCCGCTGCAGGATCGTGTAGCGAGTTCCACTCGACGGCCGTCACTCCCCCCAGATTTGCCCGCCGCAGACCGATTTCCAAGGCACGCACCCGGGCGGGTTGTTCGCGGGTGATCCAATCGAACGGCGGAGGCAGTCGCAGGTGCGGACCGGGTGCGAGAATCGCATGGAACCGGCCACACCGCCGCACGACCGCCACCTCATCTGGTGCGACAAACACGACGATCTGAGTCAAATACAGCAGAACAACGCACCACGCCGCGAGACGTCCCCACACGGCACGCCAGGGCCACAGTTGCACCGCCCCTCGCCAAATCGGCGTTGCCCTCTGCCAGGCGGCGATCAGCCCGTTCCCGACCAGGTCCTCGGCCCGCCCCAGCCAACTCGCCCGCCAGCGTTCAAACCACAGCAGCCGCAGGGCGTTCAACAGCACCAGCACCGACGCCCCTTGATGATAGATGGCTGCGGCGACGGGCGACCAGGGCCGCCATGCTGCCGACCAGCTGGGCATCCACCAGGCGGTCACGGCTACGCCCAGCAAGTTCATCAAGAAAGCGAACACCACGATGTTCTGTCGAATGACGCGCACCGTCTCGCGCGACAAACGCACGAGGTGGGGCAGGCAAGCGAGAGGCTCCCCGAGCAAGACGACGTCGCCGGCTTCGGCGGCGATTTCACTCCCTATCCCGCGCAGCGCTATGCCGACATCCGCCGTGGCGAGCGCCGGCGCGTCGTTTACTCCGTCCCCGACCATGGCGACCTCCCGCCGAGGCCGAACCGAATGCGCTCCTTGATTCTCCGGGGATTCGCCGCCGCTCCAATCCGCAATCCAGTTGGCTTTGTCTACCGGCCGCATCTCGGCATGGAATCGCTCGATCCCCACGGCTCGCGCGACGTCGCGCACGGCCTGCGGCCGGTCGCCGCTCAGCAGCGCCGTCTCTGTGATTCCGAGTTGCCGCAGTTCGGCAAGGATCGCCCTGGCCTCGGGGCGCACGTGATCCCCCACGGCGATGATGCCCAGGACTCGCCCCCGCTCGCTGACGAGCAGCGTAGTCAGGCCGCGCGACTCGTACTCCTCGATCACGCGATCGGCTTCCGCGGAGATGACCGCTTGATGCTCCGCATGCAAGCGCCGATTTCCGACGACCCAAGGGAACCCCGCCTCGGCGTCAACTGACGACACAGGACGGGCCAGCACTCCCGCGCCTGGCAGTACCTGGCTTTCCGCCAGCGGCGTCAACACCCGCTGCTGCTCACGAGCGCTCGTCAGGATGGCCCGGGCAATCAAGTGTTCGCTGCCTTGCTCGGCCGATGCCGCCACCTGCAGCACCCGGTCGGCATCGTGACCATCCACGCCACGGCATTCGACCAGACGTAGTTCACCCGCGGTCAGCGTGCCTGTCTTGTCGAACGCCATCGCGGACACGCGGGCGAGCCGCTCGAGCACCACTCCGCCTCGCACGACCATTCCCCGCCTGGCCAAGGACGAGAAGGCAGCCAACATCGCCGCCGGGGTGGCCAAGACCAGCGCGCAGGGACAAGTGACCACCAGCACAGACAACGTCGGCATCCATTCCCATCGTGGTACCGTTCCGGGCGAGCCGCTCAGCAACGGCCAGATCGCGTCGGCATTCGTCAAGGCGAAGGTGACACCGGCGAGCGCCATGACCATCGGAAGAAAGTACCGAGTCAATTCATCCGCCAGCCGCTCGACGCGGGACTTGTTTCGACGGGCCGCCGCGACGACCTGCAGTACCTGTCCGAGCGCCGAGTGGGCTCCGACGCGCGAGACGCGCACTTCAAGCATGCCCAGCTGATTCAGTGTGCCGGCGTATACTTCGTCGCCTGGTTGCTTGTCGGATGGAAGCGACTCGCCCGTGAACGTACTCTGATCGACGCTGCTCCGTCCAGCGAGCACGACGCCGTCCGCCGGCACCCGTTCTCCGGGCCGCACGATTGCGACGTCGCCGGCTCGCACTTCGTCGAGCGGCACTTCGTCACTCGAGTCGCCGCGCTGCACCCTTACACGAAGCGGCTGCAATTCGAGCAACCGGTACAGCGACTGCTGAGTCCGCCGAAAGGTGATCGCTTCCAGCGTCTCACCGACCAGCGCAATGAACACGACTTCCGCGGCAACCCACGTCTCGTTCAGGATCAGCGCGGCAATGATCGCCAGCGCCAAGGCCACATCCGTGCCGAGCCGCCCTTCCAACAGGTCGAGCACGGCGTGATAGAGAAAGCGGCCCCCCCCCACCATCGCCGCGATCGTTACCAGTCGGAATCCCCCGACGGACCGGTACGCATCGAGCCCTGTCGCCCACAGGACGAGGTCGCCGATAACCAATACGCCAACGAACGCAGTCAGAGCATAGAGATTTTGGAAGTGCGGTTCGGAGAGCAACGCTTCGCGCAGGCGCTCGGGACTAGTTTCGATTTGTGACGGTACGTCGAACACAGGCAACCCGGGGGTACCTGGCGGCTCTCACTTCTCGCAGCGCCAGTACCAGGCTCAACAGAGAAAGGTGGCCGCCGGACTGGAAAACGTTTCCTGGCGTTAGAGAGCTCAGGTTTCCAGACAGAGCCTAAGTGCGATGCCCGGGCATGTCAACAAAACCACTTGGCCACCTGCCGGGCAAACTGCTAGGCTATGGTC
>JBFWYF010000634.1:0-4877 GCA_050186685.1 Pirellulaceae bacterium | reverse complement strand
GGTCAATACACTCCACACTCCCGACTCCGTCGCGTGAAAAACGGTGGGACAAACTGTGGACTTTGGCGCCCGGACTTCGTATGGTACGGGCCGCAAGACACCCTGATTGTGAGGGATGAATGGTGTTGCAGGTCACATGTCCGTCGTGCAGCAAAGCCTGTCTTGTGGATCGAGGCGGCGAACCTTCGACCTGTCCGTCCTGTGGTCGCGTGCTGCCGGACACCGAGCCACTGCACGAGGCTGCGACCGCCAATCCCACGGCCGGATGGAGCTCAAATCTCCCGCTTCTTCTCGATCGCCGCCCTCCCCAGTTCGAGCGATATGTGGTTCAGCGACTATTGGGTACCGGCGGGTTCGGGACGGTGTACCTGGCTCACGACGGACTCTTGAAGCGGCTTGTCGCCTTGAAGGTCCCGCATCGACCTGCCGAAGAGTGCACGGACGCCCTCGCCGAAGCGCGAGTTGCCGCGAGTTTGCGCCACCCAGGAATTGTCACGGTCTACGATGTCATCCAGACGAGTGATGGTCGTCCTTGTATCGTGTCCGAATACATTGATGGGCAAACGCTTGCGCAGTTGCTGAAAAGTCAGGGCAAACTTGGGACACGCCAGGTGGCCGAAATGATGGCGAAAGTCGCCAGGGCCTTGCATCACGCCCACAAACTGGGTTTCGTCCATCGCGACATCAAACCGGGGAACGTCTTGGTGCGCCGAGACGGCGAACCGTTTGTCTCCGATTTTGGTTTGGCTTTGCACGAGGACTATCAAGAAGAGTTGCGCGGAGATGTAGCAGGGACGTTCTGCTACATGGCGCCCGAACAGATTGAGGGAAGGGTCCACCACTTTGATGGTCGGACCGATGCGTGGGCGTTCGGCTGCGTGCTCTATGAGATGCTGACCCAACGCCGTCCCTTTCAAGCCGAAGGTATTCGGCTTCGTGACGAGATTTGTGAACGAAACCCCAAGCCACTGCGTCAGCGAGATGACACGATTCCGAGAGCCCTGGAGGACATCTGTCTAAGATGTCTCTCCAAGAACATTGCCGATCGCTATCCCACGATGATGGACGTGGCGGTGGCCCTGGAGGAGTGGCTCGCCCAGACACCCGTGTCCTCCGCCATGCAGTCGCTTCCCCGCACGCCGCGCCGAGCAGCACATCGATGGTGGTGGGCGGCAAGTGCGGGAACGGTTGTCATTTCACTCGCGGCGGCCGCGATCGGCTTAATGCCTCGCCGAGATTCCTCTGACTACTCCACACCCATCGAATACCGAATTCGACCCGGCCGTTGGCACGATTTGCCCCTGCTCGGTGTTCAGCCACGTGAAGTGGCCTTTACCGCGAACAAGGAGCGTGGACGGTGGCTCTTCCTGACGGATACGCATTCCCTCCTGCTGGATTCCCGCGAGCCTGGACTGGTGGGACTGGGTACCACGGAGGCGGGCCGGTATCGATTTCAAGTCCAGATGAGCAAGTCCGAGTGGGGTCCCAGCGGGCAGTGTGGTGTCTTTCTTGGATTGAAACCCGCCAAGCTGGAAAATGGACGCGACGGGTTTGTGTATCACTCCGTGCATCTGCATATCACCGCCGACGGACGGTCGAGCATCGCGTTAGGCCGCATGTCGCTCTGGTTCACGGTGTCCGGCGATCATCTGATCAACAGTGAGCAATTGGCGGGTTGTCCGGTCAAGGTGGATCCCTTGCAGGACGTGTTGCTCGATGTCGAGGTGACACAGGGACGCATTGTGAGCGTCCGATTTCATGGCAATAAACTCCCGGAACTGACGGACCTTGCGCCGGAGGTCCGAGAGAAGCTTGCGAATTGTACCGGAGAGTTTGGCGTCTGGAATTCACGTAGTCCGACCCGGTTTGCCAATTGTCAAGTGGTCTTACATTGAAAGGCTCGGCATGAGAAAGAAGGCTCGCTTATCATCTATTGAGCTTGATCGCCCCTATTTGAATGGTACGGAGCAAATTGACCAGAGCAGTGGAATAAGCACCGTTCCGTGCAACGGTACGTGCATCATGCCGCAGTACCACACCTTGGAGCACGTGTATGGAATCGTTTATCAAAATGGCCCTCCACCCGGCAAAGAAGATGCCCAGGCCGGGCAAGTAATCGACGCCAATCTAGGGACGTTTCGTTTCCCTCACGATTTGTACAACGTCGTTTGTGATGCGGACGGAAATGCCGTGAATCAGGTCAAGATCTGGTGCACAGTTCGCGACCCCGTTCAGAACACGGAGGAAGATGTCACGTCGAGTGGAAGTTTCAAGGGCCAGTGCATTTCTCTGGGGCGAGGTCGCGCGCGAGCTACGGTGCCGGGGTTCCCTCTCAACCCGACCAAGCGCGTGGGTAGATGGCAGCAATACACACACGCCGCAGTGAGCCACCCTCACGAGGGCTCCGCGCTGCTTATCGATGGCCGGCCGCTACGGGCCCGTTCGATTTCCGTAGCCGCGGATGACGTGTTGTGGCGCGCCTATGACCCAGACACTGACAGCTGGAGCGACGTCACTCGACCCGTGGGCAGGCGCCGACCAGGCGGCGAGACGTGGCGCTTCAGAAGGCTCAATCAAAACGCTCTCGCTGTCTGGCAGATTGGGGGAAGTGCTCGTCTTATCCGGGCAGGAACGCGGGCCAACCCCACGACCATTCGGAACTTGAATCCCCGCTCGCCGATTTTCGCTCAAGTCAATGGCCGGTCAGGCCATTTTCACCGCAATTTCGGCACGTTTAACTTGTGGGTCCGGGTCGAATCGGAGTAACAGTCTCAGAAGTCAGCTACCGCCCACCACTTCCCATTGGACTGGGGATCCCTCGGGGCGGTAGAACTCGACCTGCAGCCGCGGTGCCACCCGATCCGAAATCTCCACACGCACGGTTACCTGATGGCGGCCGGCTTCGATCGAGGTCACGACATCGGACTGTGTTTCGCAGGGAGTGGCATCGATCCAGGCCTGATAGGGCTCGGTGCTGTGAATCCGCATTCCGAGGGTGCCGGACTCCGTCACTTGGACTTCGCCGCGCAGAATCACGACTGTCGGCTTCCCATCGGCGCGTAGCTCCTCCAGCGGCAGCTCGCCGGAGAACAACGCGAAAACGTTCCGCCACGCCTCCGGCGTGGCACCCAGCACGTGCAGACGCACGTGTTCCAGGTGAGGCGGGGCCTCGATCAACTCCGGTGCCGGTGCGGTCAATATCTGCCAACGCTGAATCAGCGAGGTGGTGCGGACGCCATACGGACCAGCTTTGCCCAGCTCGGATACGAACCGGATCAGGTCCAGCAGCTCGCCATGCGTCAAGAACTTCGTCAGCCCTTGCGGCATGAGGGTCTGTCCGTCCAACTCCTCTTCGATCTCGGCCGTGGCAACGACGTGCGTCTTGCCTTGCGAATCGCGGAGCCGCACGCGCGACTCGTCGCGGTCGATGATGATCCCCGTCAAGGCCCGACCGTCGCTCGTCACCAGCACGCGCGTGACAAACTGTTCCTTGACGGCCAGATTCGGATTCAGGATCGAGTTCGCGATATAGTCGATGGGGGACGAGACGCCCACCGCGCTCAGCTCCGGGCCAATCTGGCCGCCGGCCCGGTTCAGGCTGTGGCATCGCATGCAGCTCAGATCGTCGCGCCGGAAAATCTGCTCGCCGCGCGCCGCGTCGCCCTGAACCAGCACCTCGCGCACGAGCCGAGCCACTTCGTCCTGAGTAGGCGGGGGCGGATCGACGGCCACTCCCGCCGCCTTGCTCAGCAACTGCGACAATTCCGCGTCGCTGCGCCCGATTGAATACATGTAGCGCAGCGCTCGCTTCGCAACATCCACGGACAGGGCTTTTCCGCGCAGCGATTTGGCCAAGCGATCGGCGCCCTGTTTGCGTTCCCAAATGGCATCCAGCATCGGGCTCAGATCGTCGCTCGCTTGCGCGGACGCGAAAACCTGTGCCGCCTGATCCGTCGCTGCGACGAGATCGACGGCGGCCAGCGCCGCCACGGCGCTGGTTCGCAAGGCGATCGTGCCGCCGCAGGCCGCCAGATCGTTCAGAATCTCGCGGCTCTTCGCTCCGTACGCCGCCAAGCCGTGAATCGCTTCCTGCTGCCGGGCCGGCGCCGCCGCCGGATCCCGAGCCACCTGGACGAGCAACGGGATGACGCTATCGATGCGCCACGCCGCCGCAAGACGCACGGCCGCCGCCTGCACACCGGCATCTTCGGTCGCGATCAACTCGGCCACGCGGCTGACGTCCCCCGCAGGCTGGACCTTCCTCGTTTCCGCAGCGTCCAGCAGCCAGTCCAGGGTCTGTCGCTTCAGCTCCAGCGTCATCCCGTCCGGTTCAAGCAACCGGTCGAACACGACGCGTAGGTCATTTGCGTTTCCGCGCGTACAGATCATCTCGACCACCGTCGGCTGACGCTCCGCCGGAAGCCGCCCGCTCTGGTACAGCTTCAGCACCGCTCCCACGGCCGACACGGGTTCCGCAGTTTCTCCGCGCGCGGTCACAGCCAGGATCAGCACCAGACATGCTCGCACCACGAACACGGGCCCGCCCCAGTGGGCGGCGATACTTCGTCGAGAACTCCGGACCATGGCTCTATTTCCCCGCCTCCTTCGCGCGGCGTTCGAGTGTCTTCGTGGTTTCATTCAGCGCGTACGTCAGGTAGTCGTCCTGCGGGTGGATCAGCGACTCGACGGATACCTCCATCGCACGGGCCACGTCCGGGCCGGTGAAATAACTCAATCCCCACACCGCCAGGAGACGCACCCGGGGATGCTCGTCGTTCACCGCCGCCTGGAGCAGATCCAGAACACCCGGTACTCGATCACGCCAGGCAACCAGGACGCGGACCGCCGCGGCGCGAGCCCGGAAGTCAGGCGAGCCG
>JBFWYF010000633.1:0-4879 GCA_050186685.1 Pirellulaceae bacterium | reverse complement strand
ACATCGTGGTGGCCCTGAACAAGATGGATCTCGTAGGATTCGATCCCGCAGTGTTCGACAGGATCAAGTCGGACTACCAGGATTTCGCGGCTCGGCTAGATCTACCCGATGTCCATTTCATCCCGATCTCGGCACTCAACGGCGACAACGTGGTGAAGAACAGCGAGCGGACACCGTGGTATCAAGGACCGCCGCTGATGCACTTGCTGGAGACCGTCTACATCGGTTCCGATCGCAACCTGGAGGACTTCCGCTTCCCGGTGCAACTGGTCAATCGCCCCCATCTCGACTTCCGAGGCTTCTGCGGCACGATTGCCTCGGGCATCATTCGCCGCGGCGATGAGGTCATGGCGCTGCCGTCGCGCAAGACGAGCCACGTCAAGTCGATCGTTACCTTCGACGGAGAACTCGACGAGGCGTTCGCGCCCCAGTCCGTCACGCTGACTCTCGACGACGAAATCGACGTCAGCCGCGGCGACATGCTGGTGCGTCCGGGCAATGTGGCTCGCGTCGACCGACGCTGCGAGGCCATGATTGTCTGGATGTCCGAGCAGCCCATGGTGCCGGGCAAATCGTACTGGATCAAACAGGCCGCGATGACGTCACCAGCCGTGATCAACACGCTGCGTTACCAGATCGATGTGAATACGCTCCATCGCAAGGATGCGCCGACCCTGGGGCTGAACGAAATCGGGCGTTGCTCCCTCACCGTCAGCCAGCCGATGTGTTTCGACAGCTACCGCCGCAACCGGGCGACGGGGGCCCTGATCGTCATCGACCGGATCACCAACGAAACGCTCGCCGCCGGGATGATCCTGGATCGGTCACCCACCGAGGGGCGTCACGACCACTGGGATGACGAGGCCGAATCGCAGTTGCATGGCGAGCAGAGCCAGGTTACGGGCGAGCAGCGACAGGCGCGCTTCGGGCAGAAGCCCCTAACCGTGCTCCTGACGGGCTTGACCGGGTCGGGTAAGACGACGACGGCGTACGCGCTGGAACGGCGTTTGTTCGACGAAGGCCGCGCCGTCGCCGTCCTGGATGGTCAGAACCTGCGGCGGGGCATGAGCAAGGACTTGGGTTTTACCGCGGATGAGCGAAGCGAGAACTTGCGCCGAGCGGCGGAAGTGGCCAAACTATTCAACGAAGCCGGGTTGCTGTGCATCGCAGCTTTCGTCGCGCCCGATGAGAAAGTTCGGCAGCGCGTCGCCGACGTCATTGGCCGAGAACGCTTCCTCGTCGTCCACCTGCACGCGCCGCTCGACGTCTGCCGCCAGCGCGATGTCGACGGCCATTACCGTCTGGCCGACACAGGCGAGATCGCGATGTTTCCCGGTATCTCCGCTCCGTACGACCCGCCCGCATCGCCCGACCTGGTGCTCCACACCGATCAGCAGTCGGTGTCGGAGTGCGTCGAGGCGATCATGGCGCTGCTCGAGCAACAGGGCGTATTCCAGTAAAGAGCACGAGCTGCCCCGTGCGGGAAGGGCAGCTCGTGTCACATGCCTGCGTTAGTTGTAGCGCCGGCAACAGTACCACATGCCATTGCTGCCCTGGGCATAACCCACGTCAACCGTGGCCATGCCGCTGTTCGCGTAGCAGCAGTTGTTATAAGCGGCTTGCGGCGAGCCACCGCTCCCACAGCCTTCGTAACCCGGATTACCTCCGAAATGCCCGACGCGACCGTACTGTGCCATCAGCTGCGCGACACCCTGAGCCGTCGCGGTCTGAGAGCTCGAGACGGGGATCGCCGTCGTGCGACTGGCAGTCGTGGTCGTGGTCGTGGTCGTCGACGAATAGCTCGCTCGACGACTGTATCTGCGGAAAGGCCCAGCAAATGCGAAACTTGGCAACCCGGCGCTAATCGCCAGCAGCATCAGAATCGCTACGCGGAGCTTACCCATAACATCCCTCCTTGCAGAACCGACGAAACAAACCGTGGCCTTCGCCACACGTGTGCGGAGATGCTAGGCGCGATCTTTGGATTTGCCAACCAGGGGACACCGCTTGCCGTGATCGCCTGGCAAAAAAGTTAACTCCGCGAGCAGCGCAAACCACTCGGCCATCTCTTGGATCATTTCCGACAGATGGATCCGGAAGACAACCGCAGCAAGACCTTAAGATAACAACCTGAGCGCGCGGGCTCGCTGCCGTTGCACGAACGCCTGCGCTGCATGCAAAGGGAAGAATATTTTTCCCTAGACGAGGATCTCCTGCACAACACGCGATTCCTCGACGCCGGTCAGTCGTACATTCAGTCCCCGGAACTTGTACGAGAACCGCTCGTGATCGATGCCCAGACAATGCAGGACCGTCGCGTGCAAGTCGTGCAGGTGTACGGGGTTCTCGACAATGTTGTAAGAGAAATCGTCCGTGCGACCATATTCCATTCCACCCCTCACTCCGCCGCCGGCGAGCCAGACGGTGAAGCATCGGCCGTGGTGATCTCGCCCCATCCCTGCGTCCCCAAGCCGGCCTTGACTGAAGGAAGTCCGCCCGAATTCCGTGGCGAACAACACCAGCGTGTCCTTTAACAAGCCCCGCTCACGCAGGTCCCTCAACAAAGCGGTCGTAGGCTGGTCGATGTCACGGCACTGATTGGGCAGCTGCCGCGTGATCGCAATATGCTGATCCCAGCCCCGATGAAACAGTTGCACAAAGCGGACGCCCCGTTCCAGCAACCGCCGGGCCTGCAGGCAGTTGGCGGCATAGCTACCCGGCCGACGCACCTCGGGGCCATACGTGTCGAGCGTCGCGGCCGACTCGTCGCGTATGTCGGTCAACTCCGGCACCGACGTCTGCATGCGAAACGCCATTTCATACGCCTGCACGCGCGCGACGGTTTCGGGATCTCCGAGTTCGAGGGCACGGGGTTCGTTCAAGGCCGCCAGGTCATCCAGCAAGTCGCGGCGTTGTTCCGCGCTCGTGCCGGGCGGGTTCGCCAGGTACAACACGGGGTTGGCGCCAGGGCGCAGGCCGACACCCTGGTGCGACGACGGTAAAAATCCATTCCCCCACAGGCGGGAAAAGATCGGCTGCCCCGGGTTCTTGCCCGTTCCCTGCGAGACCATGGCGATAAACGTGGGCAGGTTCTCGTTCTCAGAACCGAGGCCATAACTGACCCACGCGCCCATACTCGCGTAACCCGGCTGCTGGTTGCCGGTATTCATGTACGTAATGGCAGGATCGTGATTGATGGCCTCGGTGTGGACACTCTTGACGATGCAGATGTCGTTCGCCGCGGTCTGCAAATGCGGGAGCAGATCGCTGATCCAGGTGCCGTGGTCGCCGCAAGGTCGCCCCGGCTTGATCGGTGCGACGACGGGATAGGCAGCTTGTCCCGATGTCATGCCGGTCAGCCGCTGGTTCCCTTTGACCGATGCGGGAATTTCCTGTCCGTGGAACTCGGACAGCGCCGTGTGATAGTCAAACAGATCGACATGGGACAAGCCACCTGACTGGAACAGGCACAGGACGCGTTTGGCCCGCGGTGCGAAGTGCGGTAACCCGCGCAGCCCCCCCGCGGAAGCCGACGCAGTCGCCGAGCGAGCGGCGGCGGGAAAAAGCAGCGAACCCAGCGCGATGCCGCCCAGGCCTTGCGCACCACTCGCCAGAAATGCGCGGCGTGCCAACAACTGCTGCAGGGAAGTCCGGGAAAACATGGGCTTGATCTTTCGAGTAAGACACCGGGTCTCAATTGCGGGTGATCGTCTCGCTCAGGTTCAGCAAGACCGTCGCCACCTGAGCCCACGCGGCATGTTCGGAAGCGGCTAGTGACGCGTCGCGTGGGGATTCTCCAATGCGCAGATACTGCTGGGCCGCGGCAGGATCGCGCTGATAACGCTGCCGCTCGCGGTCGAGCGTACGCATCAGGGTTTCCAGCTCATGAGCTCGAGGATCGCGGGACAGACATTCGCGCACGCCCCATCGCAGTCGCTCGACGTCATCGGCCTCTAACGCCAACATGCGCTGCGCAAAGGCGCGGGCCGCTTCGACAAACTGGACGTCGTTCAGCAGCACCAAAGCCTGCAGGGGCGTGGTCGTTCCGGGCCGCGATACGACGCACACTTCGCGACTCGGCGCATCGAAGGCCGCCATGTTCGGTGGCGGCGCCGTGCGTTTCCAATACGTGTACAGGCTGCGCCGATAGAGCTTGTCGCCATGGTCCTGGACAAAGCTCTGAGCCGTCGCCGGGGTGCTGCCGTAGTGGCTAATCTCACGCCACAAATCGGCTGGCATGTACGGATTGACGCTTGGGCCACCCAGCTGAGGCACGAGCAGCCCGCTGACGCGCAGCGCCCCGTCGCGAATCAGCTCCGCAGGCAGACGAAAGCGGGGGCCGCGAGCCAGCCAGCGATTCTCCGGGTCCCGTTCCAGCTGGACGGGCGTCGCGGACGACGACTGGCGATACGTAGCGGACAAGACGATCTTGCGGATCAACTCTTTGACTCGCCACCCGCTCTCCTGGAAGTCGACGGCCAGCCAATCCAATAACTCAGGATGGCTGGGCCATTCGCCTTGTGCGCCAAAATCGGCCGAGGTCTTGACGATCCCCACTCCGAACAACAGCTGCCAGAAGCGGTTTACTGCCACGCGTGCCGTCAACGGGTTCGTGCGCATCGTCACCCACTCGGCCAACCCCCGCCGGTCAGTCGGAGCGTCTGGAGGTAACGGTGGCAGAGCCGCGGGAGTTCCGGGCGTTACCCGATCCCGTGGCTGGGCATAGTCGCCTCGGTACAGCACGAACGTTTCGCGCGGCTGGGGAGCCACATCCATTACCATTGTGGGAAATTCCTGAGTCAGCACGGCGAGCCGTTCTTCGAGATTGGAGATGGCGATGCGCAAGGGACGAGAAGGTTCCGCATGCTGAGCAAAATAC
>JBFWYF010000632.1:0-4892 GCA_050186685.1 Pirellulaceae bacterium | reverse complement strand
AGCCACGCTCGCCAGACCATAGACTCCGCGCTCGCCGCGCCCTATCAGGCGAAAGGGGCTATGTCATCCTGATTAGTGGACTGTCCGTTGCCGGGCCGTACAAGAAAATGGCCAGATAGACCACATCGCGGGAAATTCAACGCGGCCGGCGACACGGAGCGGAAGGCGACAGGCTGAGCAGGCTTCCGACCGACACCAGCACGAACAGTGAGGCGACCACCAAGGGATGGATGGCGGCGGCCGGTGGCAGGGAAGTGAGAGCCGGCTCCAGCCAGGCTCGCTCGTCGCGCTGTTCCCAGCCGTGCACCGTGCGGCGCCAGGCGTCTACACGCGGCTCCGGTGGCCGCAGCACGCCACGAATCGCCCCCATCGGATCGCTGTCGATGTGGGCCGCCTCCACCACGGGCGCCGCGCCCCGTCGGGCAACGGGCCCCCCCGCGGGACCGAACGCGGACAGGAAGGCGACCAGAAAACCACAGGAGACGTGGAGAACACTCAAATCGAACTCGCTGGAGAATGCGGAGAAAGGCAAGCGGGTGGAACGTCTCTCCGCAAAGCACAGACCAGCATCGGTCGGGGACAGGCAAGTACTTGTCAGCTCGCAGGATGCGTTCCGCGTACCGGGCCGCTCGTCTGGTCACCTGTGGCTTTATCGCCACATCCATGTGGCGTCGTCGCCACGTGACTCGGTCGCCGAACCGGGCCCGGTGGCCGTGCAGGGCCCGCCGCAGCTTTGCCTGCGGGCGAAATGTGACATAGTTTTGACAGGGTGGATGGGCCACCCGTGTCATGGGATCGCGTAATCAGCAAGGAACGTCGCATGTCGGGACCCGAGCCAGCCATCCAACTGCACAAATTGCTTTCCGGCGCCCAGCTTCCTGCGCTGCCGCAGAGCGCGATTCGACTGCTCGAACTGTCTCAGAATCCGGACAACGGTCCCGAGAAATTCGCTGTACCGATCGAGTCCGATCCGGGACTGACAAGCCAAGTGCTGCGGTTTGTCAATTCCTCCTATTTTGGTTTCCGCCAGGAAGTATCGAGCGTCAAGTTCGCGATTACGCTGGTGGGCATCCGTACGATCAAGAACTTTGCGCTGTGGAGCGCCGTGTTCAGCCTCATGCCGAACCCCAAATGTGGTCCGTTCGATCTGAAGAGTCTGTGGCAGGATTCCCTGCGACGAGCGATCTTTTCCCGGCGGGTCGGCCGGATGCTGAAGATGGCCGAGGCGGAAGACCTGTTTGCCTGCGCGTTGCTGCAGGACATGGCTATCCCGCTGCTTGCCAAGGAACTGCCCGTCCAGTACCAGAATCTGCTGGAGGCTCGACAGGGCGGTGCCAACCGCCTGTCGGACCTTGAACGGGACATGTTCGGGTGGACTCATGGTGAGGCGGGGGCCGAGATTGCGCGGAACTGGCATCTGCCCGAGTCGTTCGGCAACCTGATTGCCCACCATGCCGACCTGCCGCCAGGAGTACCGGCTAGTCCTGCGGCTCGCGTGATTGCGCTGTCGTCGCTGCTGCCATCGACGTGCGACTCGGAGTGGACCGAGCGGGAACGTTTTCTCGCGACGATGGACGAGGTGCAACCAGGACTTGCGGCGAACGCCGAAAGTCTGTTCGAGGACGTGGAAGCCGATTTTGCGGAATTCGCGCCGGTGCTCAAGCTGGCCAAACCGGCCCGACCTCTTGTCGACTATCTCCGCACGGAACCGATGGTCGTCTAGCGACGAGCGTGTCCCAGAGTGGTCCGCCCAGAGTGGTCCGCCCAGAGTGGTCCGCCCAGAGTGGTCCGCCCAGAGTGGTCCGCCCAGAGTGGTCCGCCCAGAGTGGTCCGCCCAGAGTGGTCCGCCGGGCCCTAGCGTCCTTGCCACTTGCTGGCGAAACGGGCTACGAGAGTGGCCCACCGGGCCTCGGCGGCGATCGGGCTAACCGGCCTGAACTCTCGACCCGTATTGTCTATCACCGCTCGGGCCGATCAGGCCACTCTCGGCGATCAGGCCACACTTCTCCATCGAGCCGAAGTTCCACGGTAGCGGGAACGGCGATGGCCAACTAGAATCGCCAATGTGGCCAGCAGAGATTACCTCAGCTGAAAAAATACCACACGTTCGTCCGCACTCTGCGAAATCTTGCTCCCTTTGATTTGGGAAATTTCACTCGGTGGGTAAGATTGAGTTGCGTTTCCCTCATCATCGGTCATTCGGTTGCGGTGACTACCATGTCCGAGCTGAAGCGATTCCGACGCAAGCAGATCATTCGAGAGGCCGAAGGTTATCTCGACCTGGTCACTTCGTGCGCCGATGAACTCGAGCTGAACAAGGGGATACGGGACCGATTGGCGCAGAGGACGATTGACACGCTGGGGCGGCTGGACGCTGCCAGTCGCGAGCGTGTCGATGCCCTGTACCTGCACGGGCAGGCCCTGCGGATTATGGAGCAACATGGCGCCGCCATCGATGTCTTGCGGCGGGCCGCCGATCTGGACCACGACAACATTCACATCTGGCTTGCGCTGGGCTGGTGCCATAAACGCACCGGCCGGCTGGATAAAGCTATCGAATCGCTCGAGGAAGCACTGCAAGTCGACGACCGTCAGGCCATCATCCACTACAACCTGGCGTGCTACTGGAGTCTGGCCAAGAACGTCAAATGGGCGGTGGAGTATCTGGAGCGAGCGTTGGAACTCGATCCCGCGTATCGGGACCTCGTGGGACAGGAGCGGGACTTCGATCCCATCCGCAACCATCCGCGGTTCCAGGAACTGCTCATCGTCATCGTCTAGTGCCGCTTCCAGTCCAGTCGGATGGTTAGCCGCGGGCCGCGTAGAGTTCGGCGTACTCAAGCACCCACAAGTCGATCAGCTCGATGAACTTCGTGAGATTGGCGTCCTCAATCCGCTCGAAATACGCGCGGTTGAACAGTTCCTTGTTCCGGATCGTCGCCTTGGCAGTCAGCTCGACGACATGATAGGTCGAATAAGGCCTCACCGTCATTTCGAGACGGCTGTAGTCCTGGAAACGCCGGCCCGCCTCCATCCGCACGTCGTCCCGGGCACAGGCCGCTCCCCATCCTCGCTCTCCGTAGATTATCTCGCACGAGAAGCCCGGAAAGTGAGACGGCAACTTACGCAGGCATTGCTCAATATGCTCGGACAGCTGCAGACGATACTGGCCGTGGCGGCGCCGTAACTCGTCTTCCGTCAGCGCCGACGCTCTGGCCGCGTCCTGCGCCGACTGCCCCAGCCGCTGCCCTCGTTGGATCGCTTGATGCAACCGGTCGTCGAAACTCATACGGGCCCTGCTGGTTGTGTTGGCTTCCGATTTGGCACCCTCCTACGCCGCCGGAAGTGCTCCGACGACGCCGTCGCGTCCTCTTGCGACTTTCCGCTACGAGGCCGCACTACGGTGGTCCGGGCGGTTCGTGGTCCTGGCTCTTTTTCTCATAATACTGCAGCAGGTCCGAAAAAGAACGCATCGGCTGCTTGCCCGAGAGCATCGCGGTCGTGATGGGCCGAACCGGCTTCGGCGGGCGCTTTGGTGCCGGGGGCTTTTGACGGGCGGGGCGCGCATTCTTGGCGACCGGCGTTCGTGGGGGAGGCCGGCGGGAACCCGCGCCCTGGTTTCCCCTCGCCGGCGCCGGCGTCGCCGCAGCGGCAGGCGCCGCGGCTGCCTGAGGCTTGCCGCGTCGCGGCCGTCGCTCGTAATGCTCTCGCGGGCGAGCCTCTGCCTGCGGGTTCATCGCGGTAAGAGACACGCGCCGTCGATCACGATCAACATTCAACACCCACACCTTCAACACGTCACCGACACTCACCACTTCCTGCGGGTCGCGAATGTACCGATCGGCCAGCTTGCTGATGTGAATCAACGCGCTGTCGGAAATGCCGATGTCGACGAATGCCCCGAAATCGACCACATTCAGGACCGTTCCCTGCAACTCCATCCCCGGCTTCAAATCGTCGAGCTTCATGATTCCGGTTCGGAACGGCGGCGGCGAGAAATCGTCGCGCGGGTCGCGCCCCGGACGAGATAACGCCGCAAGGATGTCCTGCAACGTCAGCTCTCCGATGCCCAGCTCCTGAGCCAAGTCGCGAACCGGAACATTCGCCAAACGCTCGGCCAGCAAAGGCCGTGCTGGCCCTGCCGCGACGACCGAAACGTCTGCCGGAGCCGCCAAGCCTGTCGCCGTCTCGGCGGATGCCGCGTTCGACGCCTCCGGCCCAGTCCCCAGCGCGCCCACCGCCTCACTGCCTACCGCCTCACTGCCTACCGCCTCACTGCCTACCGCCTCACCGCCTACCGCCTCACCGCCTACCGCCTCACCGACCGGTGCCGACACCTCGCCATCTCCGACTACGTTCGCCGCCGATGGATTCGCAGCCGGCTCGCCAAGCTCCGCAGCCGCGGAACTCGCCGGTGCGGCCTCCTGGGCCGGCGTCCCATCACTCCCCGTGCTGTTCTCCGCGATTGGACCACCGGCCGGTTGAGCCGGCAGCAGCGAGCTCAGCGGAATGTCCAACTTTTCCAGCAACTGGCAGGCGTGCGGATAGCTCTCGGGGTGGATCCACGTCGAGTCCAGGGGGTTGTCGCCCAGCGTGATCTTCAGGAACCCCGCGGCCTGCACGAACGTCGCCTCGCCGATCCCCGGCACGTTCTTGATCTGCTCGCGATTGCGAAAGGGGCCATGCTCGCGGCGATAGTCGTACAAACGCCGCGCGGTCAACTGGTTGAACCCGGAGACGTAGCTGAGCAGCGCGGGGCTCGCCGTATTGACATCGACGCCCACGAAGTTGACACACGAATTAACGACTGCGTCCAACGACTCGCGCAGATGCTTGGCCTTCACATCGTGCTGGTACATGCCGACACCGATGTTGGCCGGATTGATTTTGAC
>JBFWYF010000631.1:0-4897 GCA_050186685.1 Pirellulaceae bacterium | reverse complement strand
CGGCTGGAACACCTGGCACCGGCCGAGAAGGATCAGCTGCGGCGCAAGTATGACCGGTTCTCACGCCTGCCCGAATCGGAAAAGGAACGCTTGCGGAACCTGGACGACTCGCTCGCGGAAGACCCGCAGGGCGCTGCGATGCGCGACGTCATGCGACGTTATCACACGTGGCTGGCGGACCTGAGTTTGCGGCAGCGTTCCGATCTGCTGCAAATGCCTCCTGAGCAGCGGATCGCCGAGATCAAGTCGGTGCTGGCCTCGCAGGAGGCCCTGCGCCGTCAGCAGCGTCAGCAGCAGATCGTCACTTCCGAGGACCTGGACCACATCCTGAACTGGATCCGTGAAAGAGCCGACAAGGTGACGCCGAGACTGATGGCCGAACTGCCGGAAAAGGATCGGCAGGAACTCGAGAGAATGGAACCCCGGTATCGCACCATGCGGCTGTTATTCACGACGGTACACAACCGGAAGCTCCAGAACGATCCGCTGCGGTATGAAAGCGTGCTGGAGATTTCGGCGAGTGACCGGGAGGAGCTGATTCGGCGGCTGTCCGCACCGGCACAAGATGCGTATCGTAAGACGACGACCGACGATGAACAACGAAAGTTGTTACAGTCGTGGTTTGTCAGCGCGGTGATGCGTTCCGTTTCGCGAGGAATGCGCTGGGGGCGGGAATACGGCCTCCGATTCCTCGATATCGAAGCGCCGGGCATGCGCGATCAGCTATACTACCGTCCGCTCAACAAGCCTCAGTCGCTCGACGCCTGGCGTCGCGATGACCGAGGCCGTCCCGGTTTCCCGCCCGGTCGGCCTCCCGGTGGTCCCGACGAGAAGCGCGGCCCGCCGTTCTTTGGTGGCGGATGGCCCGACCATTTGCCGCGCAGCGGCAAGGATCGGCCACCACCGCGCCCAGGCGACTCTCCGAAGGGTTCATTGCCGAAGAGCCCGCCGCCCGCCAGTTCCGCAACCGACGGCTTTGACACTCCAGGCAAATCGCCCGGTAAGCAGCCATCCGAGCGACCCTTACCCGACGGCCAGCCACCTCCGGGACGCCCTTAGAGCTCAAGCGACTAGCGGCGGGGCGTCTGGATCCTGAGCCACTGTTTTGGGCCGCCAGACTGGGATGCCTCGTATTTTCCTCCCGCACCACGCTCCAGGAACTGCCTCATGCACCACCTCCGGAATGTCGCCTTGTTGATGCTGGCCGCTTTCGCCGCACCGCTTCGCGCCGATGCCCCGAACATCGTGTTCATCATTGCCGATGACCTGGGGTGGGCCGACGTGGGTTTTCACGGAGGAAACGCTCCGACGCCGAACCTCGACCGGCTGGCGGCGGAAGGGCTGGAACTGACTCAACATTACGTCGCACCGGTATGCAGTCCCACGCGGACGGGGCTGATGACGGGCCGTTGCTGGAGCCGATTCAACGTGACCAGCCCGCAGAACAACCGAGCCCTGCCCTGGGATACCGTTACGTTGCCCCGTGCTCTGAAATCGGTGGGATACGACACCTGCCTGACCGGGAAGTGGCATCTCGGGTCCACGCCGCAGACCGGTCCGAACCACTTTGGATTCGACTACAGCTACGGCTCACTGGCGGGTGGCGTGGGTCCGTGGGACCACGCCTACAAGCAGGGACCGTTCGTCCGGACATGGCATCGCAACGAGCAGCTTGTCACCGAAGCCGGCCATGTCACGGACTTGATCACGCAGGAAGCCGTGCGGTGGCTTGGCGAGCGCCAGGAACGACCGTACTTCCTCTACGTCCCGTTCACCGCCGTCCATCTGCCGGTCAAAGAGCCGGACGAATGGCTGGCGAAGGTTCCGGCGGGCATCCAGGGCGACGTGGCGCGGCACTATGCGGCCTGCATCATGCACCTGGACGACGCCGTCGGCCGCATCGTCTCGGCGGTGAGGGAAAGTGGTCGCGCGAACGACACCTTGCTCGTCTTTACGAGCGACAACGGCGGCAGCACGGCGGAGAACAACGGTCAGGCTTATCCCCCCGACAACTATCCCGAAGGTCCACTGCCCGGCAATAACCGGCCCTTGCGCGGGGAAAAGGGCTCGCTGTACGAAGGGGGCATCCGTGTTCCGACCCTCGTCTCGTGGCCCGGGAAGCTGAAGCCCGGCAAGTCGGACGTCGCCGTGCAGATCACGGACTGGATGCCCACATTGACCGCCCTGGCCGGTTACCGCCCGGTAGCGGATCTGCGGTGGGACGGCACCTCGATCTGGCCCGCCATCACGGGAGAGGGAACGCTCGCGGAACGGGCGCTCTATTGGACCGCTCCGGGTTTTCGCAGCAGAGCGGTTCGCGTGGGAGAGTGGAAGCTGATCGCTTACCGCGGCAATGGCAATCGGCCGAAGTACGAACTGTTCCATGTGGCACGGGACCCACGTGAGACCACCGACCTGGCGGCGCAAATGCCGGATAAAGTGACCGAGCTGAGCCGGCGGCTCGAGGATATGGCACGTGCCGACGGCGACAGCGCGGTCCGCGAGCCGCGTCCCCAGTAGCGGCAGTGTTTAACCCGTAGCGGAAGTCGCAAGACGGTGCGTCAGCACCGTCGGAAGACTTCCGAGAGCGAGGAGTCGGAACTCTGGCGAGTTCCGCTACAAAGACTTCCGAGAGCGAGGAGTCGGAACTCTGGCGAGTTCCGCTACGAAGGCTGCAGCAGGAACCGAAACAGATCGCGGAGTTCCTGAGGCGACAGAGGTTGCAGCAAGTTCTCGGGCATCAGCGACGTGGGAAGCTCTTGAATCTCGTCGATCGCATCGCGCGGGAGCACGTGCGGCTGAGCTTTGGCGTCGAGCAGCGTGATGGTGCCCGCGTCCTGCTGCGTCATGGTCCCGATAACCACTTGCCCGGCACGCGTCGTCACGGCGTAGGCTAAGAACTGGCTGCGGATCACGACGCTGGGATCGACCAGACTCGTCAGCAGAAACTCCTGGTCGCGCGCCACGGGGGTCAGGTCGGGTCCGACCTGCCCTCCTTCCCCATGGCGCCGGTGACACGTCGCACAGTGCTTCTGAAACACGGCCTTGCCGCGCGTCGCGTCTCCGCTCCCGGCTCGCAGGTCATTGGACAGCCGGCGCATTTCCGCAAGTTTTTCTTCCGGCGTGCCGGGCCCGACGTTGCCCCAGTACGTGCGAACGATCCGGTTAAGTTCTTCGTCGCCATGCAAGGCGACGATGCGCAGCTGTTCGAGCGGAATGCTGTCGGGGGAAACCTGTCCGGCCTCGACCAACGCCAGAAAGGCCCGCGCCGAGCCCGCACGTCCCAGCAAGAGGTCTCGCATCGCGGACTGGACGGGCGGCACCACGTGCGGATAGACCGCCAGCAATTGGCGCGTGATTTCGGGCGAGAGAAAGAACCGGCCCGCCACCGTGAGTGCCGCCTGTTGCACGGCGGGAGGTTGGGCCGTGCCGATCAAGGGAAGCACGTCGTTCAGTACTTCGGCCTCTCCATAGGCGGCCAGCAATTTCAAATACATCAACCGCTTGACCTCGGGGGTCGCCGGATCGCGGACCGCTGTCCTGGCAGCGTGCGAGGCCTCGGGCACGCTGGCCTGCAGCGCCAAGCGCAAGCGAGCCTCGCTCGAGGGTTCGGTGCTCCAGAAAGCGGCGACACGGTCGCGGAACGTGGCCGGGAGTTCGGCAAAAGCTCGGCCGGACGACGGCCCGGCTGGCTGGGCGGCCGCCGCGCGAGCCTGATAGAGGTCGCCGGTGCCCATGCCCTCCAGCTGCCGCGCTCGCTCGTCGAGCCCCAACGACACCTCCGACAACACGCCGTCCAGTCGATCGGCAGGGACCCCGGCGAGCAACTGCAGACAATGGCCATACGACGCGTCGGTGCCCGCCGCCGCATATCGGCGGGCCAAACGCGGAAGGATGTGCCGCCACAGGGCGCTTTGCCAGACACCGGGTCGAGTCGCGAGGGCCAGTACCGAAGTGCTGGCCGAGAGGGCCTTGTCTTCCACCGCCCACCAGAGCAACATGGGCACGAACGGATCGTTCGCGTCGGCATCGCGATCGAGCAACTCGGTTACGATCGGCAACCCCGTCTGCGGCGCGAGCCGGCGCGCGGACGCCGCCAGCTGGGCCCGTACCACCGGGCTGGACTCGCGCCGCGCCAGTTCCACCAGCTGGCGAGCGATACCGGATGATACGGCGCGGCTGTCGCCCAGCAGCCGGACCGTCCACTTCCGAACGTACTCGGCGGGATGATCGAGCAGCGCCGCGGCCCGCGATTCGTCCCAGCCGCCGCTGACGTAAAGGGCCCAGGTGTACTGCAAAGCGATTCGTTCATCGGTGGTGTCCAGCGCGAGCTGCGCCAACCGGGGAACGATGGATGCATCGCGTCTGGCGGCGAGCAACGAGCGGGCCTGGTCCGCTCGCCAGCCATTTTCCCCGCGCAGCAGGTCGACGAGTTGTTCGCTGGTGCGAGCGGCGAGGTCCTCGGATGCGCTCGCGGCGGACGTGTCGGCTTCGGCGGCAACAATCTTGTACACGCGGCCATTGCTGCGATCCCAGCGGGCGTCCGGGTCGGGATGTGCGGTACGCTGATCGTAGAAGTCGCAGACGTAGATGGCTCCGTCTGGTCCCAGGCAGACGTCGGTCGGACCGAACCAGGTGTCGCGAGCGTCGAGCAAGTTGCCACCCAGCGTAGCCTGCACCGTCGACAGATGGGGAACGACGCGCCACCACGAGACGGAATGACCGAGGAAATTGCCGCCGATAAAGGCGTCCCGCATCGCGGGCGGAAATCTGTCGCCCAGATACACTGTTCCGCCCGTCGTGGGCCCTCGAAACGTGCCGGTGTACTGCACGTGCCGCAAGGTGCCATACGCATGCAAGTTATGCAGCGGCCCATGCTTTCCATAGTTCTTCGGAT
>JBFWYF010000630.1:0-4880 GCA_050186685.1 Pirellulaceae bacterium | reverse complement strand
TTGGGGTCTTTGGATTGACTCACTCGTGCATTAAAGCATGCTGGGGGTTGGATTGTGGACAACTTGCCGCGGATCTTCGCCGGTGAGTGGCTCGGAGGAGTGTTCCCAGGCCTCGTAGCTGGCCAGCGCGCTGCCTTGCTCAAACTTGCCGCGCTGCTCGCCAAGCGATTTCAAAGTCGCCCAGTTGACATAGGCCAAGTGCTGCTGTTCGGAGCCAAAGGTGGCGACGAGTTGCCGCTCAACTCCCTTCTTCGATCCATACAGGTAATGCATGACATGCGTCCTTCGCGGATTCTTCGTGCTAAAGCAAGATCGTCACTAGCAGCGACGCATCTTCCACCGCTCGCAGAGCGTGCTCGTCGCCGCCGGCGAGGTAGAGCATTTGGCCGGGCGTCAACTCCTGATCCTTCCCGCGCGCGGTGAAGACCGCTTTTCCCTCCAGGCATTGGACGGTGATCTCGCCCGGCACGGCGTGCGGATCGATCTGCTTGCCCGCGGGGAGCACCAGGCGGAGCACTTCCAGCGAGTCGGTTTTCACAAGTGTGCTGGTTTGCGTCTGGGGCAGTTTCTCACCCAAGGGGGAAATGTCGATCACGTCGCCCGGCTGAGCGTGTGGAATGGCCATAGTTACCTCTGCCTTTCTAGTTTGGTGATGATGGATTGGGGGTTCGAATTCCGCCATTAATGGCTTTGTGAAGCTTCGACAGCACGTTTTGCACTTGAAGGCCCTGTTCTCGACAGGCAAATGCCAGCGACTTCCCGCCGCAGGAGTAATCGATTCCCAGTTCCTGAAACACAGACAGCGTTTCGGGGTGATCGACGACCCAATCAGGTACAGAAGTTTCCAGCGAGCATTCGGTCATGATTTCTCTTCCTGCTTAAACGAATGCCCGGTCTTCAGTCCGGCCACGAACACGACCAGTGCGACGGCTCCGAGAAAGAACACTGTGTCGCCGGGAACCCGCATCCATCGTAACGTCTGCATCAAGTCGGTTTGCATAAATTCGCTGCTGCGGGCATACCAATAGCCGTGCTCGACGGAGGCCCAGGTTTGAAACAGTCCGACCGGCAGCAGGCTCAACACGCACATCGCCATCAGCCCGCCGTTGAGTGACCAGAACGAGAATCGCAACAGGCCGTCCTTCCATTCGCGCTGCGGTGACAGCACCCGCAGGCAGACAAGCATCAGCCCGATGCCCAGCATCCCGTACACACCGAACAGCGCTGCGTGGCCATGCAAGGGCGTCGTGTTCAGGCCCTGCATGTAATACAGGGCGATCGGCGGATTGATCATGAAGCCGAACAATCCGGCGCCGATCATATTCCAGAAGGCCACGGAAATGAAAAAGTAGATCGGCCATTTATAGCGCTGCACCCAAACGGTCGCGTGCGAGCGGCGGAGGTCTTCGGTGGCGTCGAAGCCGACCAGCACCAGCGGCACCACCTCCAACGCGCTAAACACAGAACCCCAGGCCAGCGCGACCGTTGGTGTGCCCGAGAAATAGAGGTGGTGGCATGTGCCGATGATCCCGCCGGAAAGGAAGATCGTCGCCGAAAGCAAAGCCGCGGCCGCCGCGATGCCAGGGCGAATCAGGTTCAATCGCATGAAAATAAAGGCGATCACCGTCGTGGCGAAGACCTCAAAAAATCCTTCCACCCACAAATGCACAACCCACCACCGCCAATATTCGACGATCGACAGATGCGTGTGCTGACCCCAGGTCAGCCCCGCTCCGTAAAACAAGGCAATCGCCGCGGTGGAAACGGCCAATAGCGCCACAAGCTGCTTTTGCTCGCCCGGCTTGCCCAGTGCAGGCCACAACACGCGAATCATCAGAAACAACCACAGTAGCAAGCCGGCCATCAGCCCCAATTGCCACACGCGGCCCAGATCCACATATTCATAGCCTTGATGGCCAAAATAGAACGAGACGGTGTCGGTCATTTGATTCTGAATGCTCAGCCACTGCCCAGTAAGCGAACCGACGACCACAACCAACAGCGCCACGAACAGCACATTCACGCCTAATCGCTGCCCGGCGGGCTCCTTTTCGCTGACCAGCGGTCCGATGAACAACCCGGCCGCCAACCAAGCGGTGGCGATCCAGAACAGGCCCATTTGAATGTGCCAGGTGCGGGTCACGCTGTAGGGAAGCCAATCGGAAAGCGGAAAGCCATAGAAGCCGTCCCCTTCGACGCCGTGGTGGGCCGTGACTACGCCCAGCAGCATCTGCACCAGGATCAGCGCCGCCACGACCCAGAAGTATTTCACCGTCGCGCGCTGCGAGGGCGTCGCTTCCCAGGTTCCCAGTGGATCGCTATCGGGCGGCGGCGACGACTCTTCTTCCTCCCGCCGAGCGGCATAGAACCAGGCCAGTGCCGAAATGCCGGCCAGCAGCATGACGATGCTCACGCCCGTCCAAACAACCGCCTCGCCCGTCGGTCCATTGCCCACCAGCGATTCGTGGGGCCAATTGTGCGTGTAGGTAATGTGGTCATCAGGACGGTTGGTCGAAGCGGCCCAGGAGGTCCAAAAGTAAAACGCGGCCAGGTTACGCAATCGCTGCGAATCGGTCACCGCACCCGCAGGAATGGCGTAATCGGGGTTTCCCTGCGAAAATACTTCGCTGTAGTGCGCCAAATTCGCCTCGAACGCGGCGGCCCGCAGTGGGTCGATGGTGACCGTGCCGTCCTGGGCATCGTAGGTGTTGGTCCGCATGATGTCGGTCAGCCGGGCGCGAAGCTGCGCTTGCTGCTCGGTCGTCAGTTCCTCGTACGGGGCGCTAAATTCCTCGTTCGACCAGTGGTCAAGAATATAGACCGCTTCCCGATGCAACCAATCGGCCGTCCAGTCTGGGGCGACGTAGCTGCCGTGGCCCCAGACGGAGCCGACTTCCATGCCGCCCATCGATTGCCACACGTTTTGGCCGGCGGTGATCTGTCCTTCGTCGATCAGCACCTGGCCATCGGTCGTGACGACTCGCGTGGGAATCGGCGGCGCCTCCTGGTAAATACGCGTCCCGATCCAGCCAAGCACAGCGAACGAGAGCACCATCACCAAGGCAAAATAGATCCAGAGAGCTTTCATGCTCATCGGTATTCGATGACCTCGTCGTTACGTGTGTGTGCAATGGGTTGGATAGACGCGAGCCGTCTTGACTGGGCGTCACGATTCATTGTTGTCGGCTTTCCAATACTGCGGCAAGCCATCCTTCGTCTGGCGGATGATCTCGACAATCGCCCGCTTGTCCTCGACCGTGAGATGGGCGAATGTCTCTGGGTCTTCGTTTTCGGCCAGCACCTGCCACAGGCGCCGCCAGACGTAGTCGCGCATTTCATCGGGCAGTTCATCGAACGCTCGTGAATAGATCAAGTAGCTGCACGGGTACTTGAACATTCGCTGCCGCAGGTCAAAATCGCGCAGCGACCGGCCGTGGTGATCGCGCGGCCCCCGCTGGGACAAATTCGTTGCAAAGCCGGAAGCTCCCTCGTTGGGCGCCGTCAGTTCGGCTTCGTCGACCATCAGCAACGCTTCGACCAGATCGTCGCCGGCGCCTTGAATGCGACGCGTGGTGCTGTCAAGACGGTGGTCCGACGGTTCGCCCAGCGCCTTGTTCATCATCGCTTCGTAGTGCAGCGCTTGCCGAACCGCGTAACCTGCCTTCGTCAAACGATTGTGGACCAGGGCTTGATGTTCCAGCACCATTAGCGCTACGATGTCGCTGTGCGGCGAAAGGTATCGATCGACCGCGAATCGATCGGCCAGTTCGGTTACGTTCAGCCCCTCGTCGTTCTCCACAGGGCGCGGGACGTCCCGCCCGCGAATGACCAGATTGCCCAAGTGCTTTTGATCTCCGTGCTCGCCGGTAACGTACCAGCCGCCCCAACGCTCGGCCATGGGCGTCGTATGGTCAACCGTGTTGCTGCCGGCCGACAAGATCGGTTGGCCGGAAGGGTCCACAAACAGCGACCGCACCACGTGTCCCGGCACGCCGTCGGTCCGCGAGCTGCTGTGACAAATCAGGCAACTGTCGGTCTGCCGGGTGAAGCGGGGTTTTTTCTGGTCGTGTTGATCGAGTGTATAGAACACGGTTCCCAACTTGGGATCGACTGCGGATATCTCCAGCACGTCGCCCGACTGGCAAAAGCCGATGTACACCTCGTCGCTAAAATAAATCGCCCGCGGCGTGCGCGGCGAAATGCGGTTCCGTTGCAGACTGGTTTTCGAGAAAACCAGCATTTGTGATTCGACCGGTACCTGAAGCGCCGCCAGCAGCGACTTCAGATAACCCAGCCGCTCATCGTAGTCGAACTCCGTTTCCCCTCGTTCCAACTGTTGCTGCAGCCGCGTAATGCAGTTGTCGGCCGCAGCTTTGCTGTATTCGATGGGGGCAAACCACATCGCGAAACTCACGAAATGGAAACGGCAATAGCTCCGAGAACGCCTCGGACGGTGATGCAGGTCTCGATCCGATTGAGATGTGGATCCACCCCCCAGGCGGCAATGCCACTTCGAACAGGTTCGATTGCCGACTTGTTCTCTCGACTTTGAAACCACGACAGTTCAACACGATTATCCAGGGTGAACAGCTTTGGCGAGTCACATGACGAGTGGATTCACGCTTGCTGTCTCAATAAACTGCGTCGAGCATCCGTCAGGCATTGGATTGCGGTTTCTCCGCCAGGATGCGCCCAAGCCAGGCGCGGGCGTAGGTCCAGTGGCGGTCGGCGGTGCTGGGAGAAATGCCAAGTGCTGCGGCAGCTTCGTCGGCTGTCAGCCCGGCGAAGTAGCGGAGTTTGACCAGTTCCGCTTTCTGGGGATGCTCGATACACAACCGGTTCAGAGCTTCGTGGAGAGCAAGTATTTCCTCGGCGGGAGC
>JBFWYF010000629.1:0-4927 GCA_050186685.1 Pirellulaceae bacterium | reverse complement strand
TCCAATCAGAAGCCGGCGGTGTTCGACGCGCAGGGTACCGTTGATGTTCAATGCGTCGGTCGTTGCTCGACCGATCGGCGTCTTGCCGACGATCGTCGGGCCGTTCCATTCAAAATGGTCGTTCCAGTTGTCGGCACGCGGGTTGAACAGCCGAACGAGTTCTCCCGTGACGGGGTCGTATCCCGAGGCGAGTGGCCCCTTGGCGGAATTGCATGGCGCGCAGGCGAGACAAAGATTGTCGAGAGTGTTTGGGCCGTGCAGTTTTTGCGAGCGGATGTGATCGAGTTCGTGGGGCAGCGACGTGACGCGCTGCGGCATCTGGCAGTACTCGCAGCAATTGCCGGCTCGTTCAATGACGCGCTGGCGGCGCGATTTGGCCATCGGTCATTCCGTTGTGCCAGACTGCTCAAGCGACAGCCTCGCCTTGGCCTGCACTAAATCCAGAAACTGGCCCACCCGCAGGTACTTGTCCAGAACGGCCCGTTCGCTTTCATTGATCGTGCCTTTGTTGTTCTTCTCGAGCAGCTTGCGGATTTGTTGGTTGGCCTTGTCAGTGAAATGCAAGTCGAGGATGACCCGCGCAAACTCAGGGCTGATGCCAGGTTGATCGGGCGCAACGACCTCGGACAGGATGTCGGCTTCCGTAATCGTGGATGTGTCTGCCATGGCAGCAATTATAGCGAGCCGCGCGTAATCGCCACTACTGCGTTATCCAAACCGCGAATCATCGGTGTCCTCCGCCTGACCTATCGAATGATCCTCGGCTGCATGGGTACAGAATCGGGTACAGAATCGGTTGTAAATCGTCCTAAAACGCTTAAAATCGTGGAAAGTTTGCATGTTCCGACCTGCTGCGCGTGAGTGCCGAAGTCACTGGAATTCAGGCACTTATTGCGGTCGCGGGGATGCGGATGGGAATTGGGCGATCTACCTTCGGAACCGAGGGTTGGGGGTTCGAATCCCTCCGGGCGTACTTTCTTTTTTCGCGAGTGCAAACCGCTGCCAGGCGATGCAACTTGGTGCGAAGCGGCGCACAACTCGCGCCCGTTCGCGGACTTGCGAACTTCTACGTTCGGCGATGCCGTCTCGCTCTTCGCGCTGTTTTCGGTGCAACTTGATGCCGGCTGATACGTCCCCGACGCGAGCCGTACGGCACCATTTTCGGCACCCGACGGCACCTTTTTCGGCACCATTTCCTGTTCGCCACTTTGCCCAGGATCGCCCCAATTTTCCACCTCTCCCGGTAATCCGGGAGAGGTCGGCCTCTCAGGGCCGGGAGAGGTGCAGCTCCATCGCCCGCTGATACCGCAGCAACCGCACTCCGGGAGAGGTCGGCCTCTCAGGGCCGGGAGAGGGCCGGACGTGGGCCGAGTTGGCCAATCGCGGCGGAGCCAGGAGCGCCTCGATCGCCAGCGCCTGGTCCTCCAAACCGATGTGCGTGTAGACGCCCATCGTCAACCGAATGTCCGAATGCCTGGCCAACGCCTGGGCTGTACGCGGCTTCACCCCCGCTCGCGAGAGGTTCGTGATGGACGTGTGGCGGTTGGCGTGGAAATCCGCGTACAGACCGTTCTCGTCGCAGTACGCGAGGAAGTCGGACTCCTCCCGCTTCTGCTTCTCCTCGGCCGCTTCCGCCTCGTCGATCCATTTCATACGGGCCGCTTTCAGATCCGCCCGCATCATCTTGGCCCCTCGCCGGTCCACGCCGCCAGGAACCTTCGAGGAAATCGGGAACAGCAATCCATCCGCAGGCAACTTGGCCTTCGTCGCCAGCCATTCCCACAGCCGGGCGGCGACCTCGGGGTGTAGCACCTGCGTGTCCGTGCGTTTCCGTTTGCTGTACGCCGCCGCCACGGTGATCGTCGGTGGTACGTCGTCTAGCCACAGAGACCGTTTCGTGAGGCTGCCGATCTCACCTTTTCGGTAGCCGGTCCACGCGGCCAGGATGTACATGATCGCCCGATCCGGGCCGGGGATGCAAACAGCCGGTTTCCCAGTATGTGCCGCCTCATCCAGATCGGCCCCCCCCGGAACCCCATCCGCCGACAACGACGCTCAATCAGGTCCAGGTGCTTTGCATCGAGTTCCACGCACTTCTTTGCTTCCAACATGGTGTCTCTCCTCGGTCCAACAACTTCGGTGCAACTTTGACGTTTCGTTGTCTCCATTTGTCGGGTGGGAGCGCGGACACCGCTCGATGGCATCACCGTGCAATGCGGCAACATGCCGACTCCGCTCTCCGAGGCCATCACGCGGGAAGACCAGGCGCGTGGATACGGCCGCTCGGTTCAAGACGACGTTGAACAGGTTGACCTGCGGCATGATGTCGCGGACGCCATCAACTCGCTGCCTGACAATCTGCGCGATCCGCGACAGCCACCGGAGCAATACTGGGAACGCTACTATCGTCAGCTTCCGCCGCTGCCGGCGAATTTTCTTCCGCAGTTCCCTTTCGACAACGGCATGATGCAAGGAGGTCGCGACGAAAATCTCGGCGCCGCTACTCACCAGTAGCAACCGCCTGTGCCAGCTGCTCGGCCAGCTGGCGGCAGCTGGGGAACCGCTGGTCGGCGGTCTTCGCAAGCGCCCGCCTCAGCACACGCTGTTCCGCCTGCGTGCATCCCTCCAGGTCCGGTGGCGAACTCAGGTGGGCGCGCATGATCGTCGGGAGGTCCGACCCAGAAAACGGCAGCCGGCCAATCCGCAGCTCGGCATAGCTGCATCCCAGTGCGTACTGGTCGCTCCGTGCCGTCAGCTCTCCCGTCCACCTCTCCGGCGCCATGTACGCCGGTGTTCCGGTGAGCGTACCCGGTCCGAGGGCTGGAAGCATGTCGACGACCGAATCATCGGATAGCCGAGCTCGGCCGTCAACGATCCAGATGGTGTCGGGCTTGACATTGCCGCACGGTCGGCCCCGGGCGTCCAGGTCGCTGGCGACCTCCGCGACGAAACGGAGTAGCTCCGGTACCGGGAGGCCGGGCAGTCCCGCTTGACGGCACGCGTCGAGGCGATCCCGGAGGGAGTCGCCCAGAGGGGCCGGGTTGTCGTCCATCTCCGTCGCGATCATGCAACCTCCTGACGAACCACTGCGGCCGAACGACCGTGATCACCGGGCCACTGCCCAGTGACTCCCCATTCCAAACCTGCCAGATCGGTGGCTACGGTTGCGTGCGCCTGTTCGGCCGACCGCAATGTTCACGCCTCCGGCCTCGGGCGTCAATGCAAAGACGCCAAGGCGCAAAGATTCCAAGGGGGTGGTAGAGACTCAGCTCGACTCGCATTGCCATGCGTCTTTCCCTCCTCGCCCCCCCCTGTCTTAGCCGCTCGACGCCCGATTCCGTTGCGCGCTGTGAGATCGGTCGTAATGACTGTAGCTTGCGTTGGGAAAGACCGGGGGTCGGCTGGGGTTGGGCACGGAGTTCGGCCTCGGCTGGTACTGCAGCTTCGACCGCCTGATCGCCCTGGAAGACGGCATCGCCAAGCTTTCCACGGGAGATGGGGCCATCTTCTGGTACACCGATCCGGATGGGAACGGCATGTATGCTCCGCCGGGACGCGTGGTCAATTCCCTGCGGGAGAACGTGGACGGAACGTTCGTGGAGACCCAGCCCGATGGCTGGGAGTACCACTACGACTCGACCGGACCCTACGCGTGGGTCTCGTGGGTGGTGAAAATGAAGAGCCCGTCGGGCGATATCTGGACGGTTACCCGCGGCGATGGCGTGCGGATCAGTCGCATCCGGGGCCCCCTGAACCAGATAACGACGCTGACCTACGATGAAAACTCCAGCGTCCAGCGGATTACCGATCCCCGGGGACGCATCACGACCTTCAGCGTCAACGGGGCGGGCGATCTGGAGACGGTCACTACCCCGGAACTCTGCCAGACGTCATTCCGTTACTACGAAGATCATCGACTTCAGGCCCACATCGATCCCGAGGGGGCCCGCACGACGTTCACCTATCGGACGGCTCCAGACTGGGTGAAGTCGATCCAGTATCCCTCGGGTCAGCGCACGACCTACACCTGGCTGCATTGGCTGGCCAGCCGCGTGACGGATCCCGATGGCAGCATCACCACGCTTGCCTACAACATTCAGCGCAATATCGCCGGCCAGATCGATCCCCTGGGGAACCGGACGACCTTCTCCTGGTCGGGCAACTTGCTGCGGCACGTCGTCGACCCGCGCGGGGCGCGGACCACGATCCTCTACGCGACCCTGGCCAATCGCACGGCCATGCCGCAGGCCCTGGTGCAGCCCACCGGCGGCCGCTTCACCTACGTGTACGACGCCAACAGCCGCGTGTCCGCGGCCATCGACGAGCAGGGCCGCCGCACCAGCCTCGTGTGGGACGCTCACGGCCACCGCCAGGCCGTGATCAACGCCCTGGGGGCTCGCACAACCTACGTCTTTAATGCGAGCGGCCAGACGACGGCGGTCGTGAACCCGCTCCTGCAGCGTTCCACCGCGGTCTACGACGGCCAAGGACAACCCGTCGCCCAGATCGATGCGCTGGGGAATCGGACCACGTACACCTACGAGCGCGGCCAGTGGCGTACCGTCACGAACCCGCTGGGCCAGACCGTCACCTTTGTGCGGGACTTGATGAACCGCGTGACGGCCCAGGTGGACCCGCTCGGGCACCGCACGACCTTTACCTACGATCTGGATGGCCGCTTGATCGCCACGGTCCATCCCTTGGGGGCCCGGACCACGCAGGTGTACACGGCGAGCGGACAACTGAGAGCGCGGATCAACCCCTTGGGCTACCGCACCACACTGGCTTACGATGCCGCGGGGCGGCAGGTCCGCGTGACAAATCCCCTGGGCCGGATCACCACGACCGTCTATGACGCGGACAGCCGCCCCATCGCCGGCGTCGATCCGCTCCTGCAACGGACCACCGTCGGCTATGACCAGACCGG
>JBFWYF010000628.1:0-4935 GCA_050186685.1 Pirellulaceae bacterium | reverse complement strand
GTTCTGCAAAAGCGCGAGACTGCGGGTCTGGTCGTCGCCGCTGGCCTGATAGATGTAGCGGAGGGCATTGGTTGACGTGACCGCATGTAACCCGACGATCCCCGGTTGGCGCATGAGCAGTTCCCCCGCCCCGACCAGCAAGGCGTCGTAAATCGATTGGGGGCTGATCCCTTCGTTCAGCTGTTTCGCGACGAGTTCACAGCTGTCGGATTCGGAGCCTTCGCGCAGGGTAGCGAGCAGTGCCTGGGTAGCCGCGTCGTCGATACGTCCCGTTTGCCAGTCCGGTCGCAGGCCCTTAACGAGTTCCCGATTGCGGCGGAGGGGGCGGTCGGGGGCCAAGTCGCCTTGAGCCGGATTACCTTCCCCCTCGTGATTGAGCAGGGCATAGGCGAGCGAACGCAGCACGGGCTCGGCATGTTGCCAGCCGATGCACTGCAAGGTGCGCCAGGCGTTGGCCACATAAATGGCTTTGTGGCCGATGCTGCGGAAGTCGCGCGGCCCGTACTGGGCAAACAGCTCAAACACCTCATTCGCCCCGGCGTGGCGCGCGAGGCTTGCCACGGCCACATCCGCGGCCGCTTCGTCCCACTTGTCCATCGCCTCGACAAAGGCCTGGCGTGCTCGATGAGCAGGCGGCAAGGCGGCCTCATCCACCGGCCCCATCGTCCAGTTTCCCTCTTCGACATCGCGCGCCTGCGATGCCTTGAATTCGTCGATCGCCCAGAATATCGGCAGCCAGCGGTCCGAGTCCGGTGATGCGAGGCTCGCGATGTGAGCCGAATTGACGACGAGCACCGCGTGGAACTTGAACCCCACCGACGGGCGCGGCTGTACGTTGCGAACACCCGCCAGCAACAGTCCGGCCAGTACTTCCTGATAACTGGTACCGCGACGTATCCGGTCGGCTACGGCTTCCAGCACTTTCTCGCGCGAAGTCTCTTCAATCACCCGCACCATGGGTTCGATCTCGGGACGCAGCCGAACGGCCCGGGGATCCAGATTGGCTTCGGCGGCCGTCACGGGCTGCAACTGAGACAGAAATCCCAGGTCGCAGCAACCTGCCAGAGCCCCAACCCCGACCGCCTGCAAGAACTCACGACGTGCTGACTTCATAACCAACTCCCTTGTGCGTGAAAGCCTCGCCTCGGCCGCGTCGAGATCGCAGCCGCCTCGTGTGTCATTGGAACGGCAGCGGTGGCATAAATCAAATGCCGAAACCCAGCACGCGCCGCACCTCCCCCGGGCTGGTGGCGCCGGCCTCCACAGCCGCGATAGCACGCTCCCGCAAGCGCACAAAGCCGTGCTCCATCGCATGGCGTTCCAGCGCCGCGGCATCGTACTCGTCGAGCACGCCGGCCTGCATCTGTGCCTCGACCAACTGCAGGAGCTCGGCGAGCAACAGCCGGCCGTTGTACCCCGTCTGCCAGCACTGTTCACAGCCTCGGGGTATCCGGCCCACGACCGCGGGCAAATCGAGCTTCTGTGCCTCCGTATCCCAGGGCACGGCGCAATCGCACAGGCGCCGCACCAGTCGCTGGCTGATGATGGCGAGAATGCCGCTTGAAAGCTGGTACGGCTCCATACCCATCTCGGCCAACCGGCTTAAGGCCGCGGTGGCCGTGCCGGCATGGAAGGTTGTCACCACCAGGTGCCCGGTCAAGGCCGCCTGCAGGGTGGTGCTGGCCGTTTCGCGATCCCGGATTTCACCCACCAGGATGACTTCCGGATCCTGACGCATGAGCGAACGCAAGCCCACGGCGAGATCCAACCCCGCGTGCGGATTCACCTGTGACTGGGCCACCCCGTCGAGAGCTGACTCAATTGGATCCTCGAGCGATACCACATTCTTGCCGCCCGCGGAGGCCCGGACGATCTCGCGCAGGCAGGCATAGGCCGTCGTCGTCTTGCCGCTCCCCGCCGGCCCGGTAATGACGATCGCGCCAGAGGTCTCGACGAGCAGTTTACGCAGCTGGTCTTGGACCTCCACCGGCAACCGCAGGTCTTCCAAGCTCAGGAAACGTCCGCTCGTGGCAAATAGACGTACCACCGCCCGCTCGCCATGCAGCGTCGGAAACGTGCTCACGCGAATCTCGACGTCGGCGTGCTTGGCGCGAATCCGCCCCTCTTGGGGCACGTCAGTCCGATACGTCAACAGCTCGGCCAGCACTTTCAGCCGCGTCACCACGTCGGCGGCGTCGCCTCGCGGAAACACACCCAGCGGCTGCAGCACGCCATCGAGCCGCCACCGCAACTCGTTATTCCCTCCAGGTACCGGCTGCACGTGAACGTCGCTGGCGTGCACGGCACAGGCCGCATCGAGCAGCGTATCGACGAATCGTATCGCATAATCGACCTCGGCCGGTTTGAGTCTTCGCAGGCTTTCGGCCACCTCAGCAGGACGCGACATGGGGAATTCCAGGAGGGCGAGATGAGTATCGAACGTGCGACGGGGTCGGTTCGTCAGGCAATCTATCGCGAAACGTGGTAAAGTCCAGGCGCGAAGCGCCCCTCGCGGCGCCATGGCCCGGGTATCCACGCAAGAGATTGGTTTCATGTGGCGCACTTTAGATTTCTTGCTGCCTGTCGACTATCGGCGCATCGCACAATGGTCGGGCAATCTCGGCACCGCCCTCGCCGCGGGCGTACCGGTCGCGAAAGCCATCCGCACCGCCACGCGTTCGTCGGACCCACGGCGGGTGGCGGAATGGGAAAGTGTGCTGGATCGTGTTGAACAAGGCGAGCCGCTGGCCGACGCGCTGGCCGAGACCGCGCTGGGACTACCGCCGTTCTTCGTGCCACTTGTCTCGGCCGGCGAACGAGCTGGGCGGTTGGACGAAGCATTCCAGCTGCTGGCCAACCAGTGCCAGCTCATGGCCAGGCCCAGCGCCGCCATGCGGAATGCCTGGCTCGCCCCGCTCGTCATCTACCTGTGCGCGACGGTTCTCACAGGCGTGGTAAAGTTGGCCGCCGGCCACTGGTCCCAGTTATTCGCCGTGGCCGTCGATCTCGTATCGCAATGCGGTTCCCTGGCGGCCGTGCTGCTGCTGCTGCTCGCACCTCCGCTGAAGCCCGTCTGGGACCAGTTCCGCTTATGGGTTCCCGTATGGGGACGGGCCGAGCGCGACCTGTCGGTCAGCCGGTTCCTGCGCGTCTTCGCCATGCACTTCGCCACCGGCGGGATCCGCGTCGAACAGATGATCCGTTCGGCGGCCCTGGCCGTCGACAACGATACGCTGCGACGCGAATTCGTGGCCGCGGCACAGCACGTCCAGCGCGGAGCCGACCTCGTGACCGCCTTCGCCTCGTGCCCGTCGCTGCGACGCGAAGAACGCGATCTGCTCGCTTCGGGCGAGACGACCGGCACCATCGACCGTGCTTGCGATTTGCTCGCCCGCGGGCTGGACGAGGACGTGGCGGCCAGCCTGCGCGTCGTCACCGCTGTCACCACGCGAGTCACCCTCGCACTGGTGGTCCTGTCACTGATGGGCGCCCTCGGGGGACTGGTCCCCGCGCTGACTGCACGCCGCTTGAGCCACGCCGCCGAGCCGCTTTACCGTTCCTCGATCCGATACAGGTGCACATCGGAACGCAGAAACAGCGTCGCACCGCTGACCGCGAACGACGCGAGCGTGCGCTCACCTATTGCATTCGTGGCGATTCGCGCGAATTCGCGCGATGCCCGCACCACGGAAGTCGTGCCGTCCTCGCTTTGAAAGTAGAGGAGGCCATTGTTCAGCACTGGCGAACTGGAATAATTGCCGCCCAGGCGTTCCTGCCAGACGACCTTGCCTGTCACCGCGTCGAGGCACGAGGCAATCCCTCCGTCCGAAACCATGAACAGGTTTTCGCCGTCCAGCAGCAGGGACGGCGTGTGCGGGACGTTGCGGTCGACCTTCCAGGCAAGATGCGAATCGGTCACGTCGCCTCGGCCGCCCAGCCGGATGGCCAGCAACTGCGGTCGATTGTAGCCCGTGCAGACGTAAACCAGGCCATGACCGTACACCGGCTTGGGAATGACCGAATATCCGTCATACCGCAAGCGCCACAATTCAGCGCCGGTGCGGGGATCCAGAGCCATCACGACGTTGCTCCCGGGAACAACTACTTGCGGAACTCCTTCGAATTCAAGCTCGGTTGCCGTGGCAAAGGAGAACGTCTTCGAGGCCTCCACGTCCCGCGGCGTCTTCCAGGCGATGCTGCCGTCCCGCGGGTCCAACGCTGCGACCAGAGGATCCGACGCCCCATCGCAGCTGAAGATCAGTCGCCCACCGGCCAAGATGGGCGTTCCTCCGGCGCCGTGCACCGGAGCGTAGCGCAAGGAGCGGTTTTGCCAGATGATGTCGCCTCCGGCTCCGATGCAGGCCGGTCCCTCATGTCCGAAATGCACATAGACGCGGTCACCGACGACCAGCGGCGTCGGGCTGGCATGGCTGTTCTTGGCATGAATCTTGGGCGAAGTTGCCGCATCTTCCCGGAATACCTCGACGTCGTGTAACGGGGCACCTGTACGCGCATCGAGACCGACCAATCGCAACGAGTAACCGGTGATCGGCCCCTCTTCCCGCTGGGGAACGGCCATGGTCATCCAGATCCGTCCATCGGCCACGACCGGCGATGACCAGCCTTCCCCAGAGAGCGGTACTCTCCAGGTCACGTTCTGCGTCTCGCTCCAGTGGACAGGCAATCGCGCACCGGGTGCGTGCCCGTTCTCCGCCGGTCCCCGGAACTTGGGCCAGTCGTTGGCCGAGGCGACTCCGGCAACTAGCAACAACCCCATGTAGATCGCACGACGCACAACCATGTAGCGAAAACTCCACCACGAGGACAGCAACATCACGGCTTGGCCACCTTTCGCACCGCTCGGGGCGCAATCAGCAATTCGATGACGTCGGTATCAAACGACTCCAGCAGCCCGAAACAAAACAGCTCCGGAGC
>JBFWYF010000627.1:0-4941 GCA_050186685.1 Pirellulaceae bacterium | reverse complement strand
TCAATGCAATGCCGCGGTGGCGAAAGATCTGGTTCGCCGATTCGAGGGTCGGTTCCGAGATGATACAGATCAGGTTGTCGATCCCGACTTCACGGGCAATCGCCTCGTTGAATCGCTTCACGCCTTCGGTCGCAACGCGTTTGCCGCTTGGATGCGGGTTGACCACCAGTGTGTTACCGGAGGCGATCATGCTGATCGCGTTCCCCGTGAGCGTCGGCAGCGAATGGGTGACTGGCGTAATCGCGCCGATCACGCCGAACGGCGCGTGTTCGACGACGGCCAGCCCGTGATCGCCGCTAAACACCTCACTCCGCATGAACTCGACGCCCGGCGTGCGCTCCCCCAGCGTTTTGAGCTTCTCAATCTTGTGGTCGAGACGGCCGATCTTCGTCTCTTGCATCTCCATCGTGCCGAGTTCCACGCAGTGGTCGATCGCCAGCCGACGGATGATACCGATGATGCGGCGGCGGTCTTCCAACGTCCGCTCGGAAAGCTGCTCGAATGCATCGCGGGCCGCAGCGACCGCTTCGTCGACACAGGTGAACACCCCGTGGCGTCCAGCCCGTTTTCGGGGCGCCGGCAGACCGCCGCGGCCCACTTCCGCCAGAACCTGCGATACCACATGGCGAATCAAATCTTCGTTAATCTGCATAGCTGTTCCCGTTATCGGCTGCGTGTCTGCGTCCAGCCCTGGCCGCTACGAAGCGGCGGGCTCCCGCGAAAAGACACAGACATGGTCCACGTGTACTTTGTCCACGATGCCCACGACCACCGTGTCGATCGGCAAGTTCTTCGTCTCGGGCGTCATCCGCGCGCTCGACCCCTGCGTAATCAGCACGAAGTCTCCCTCGCCCGCCCCCAGCGTGTCGACGGCCACGAACGTGCGACCGGCGGTCACCAGCTGCTGCCGCCCCTGCGGATCGACGCGGTACGGCTCGACGACCAGCAGCTTGTACCCGACCATCGTGTCGACCTTCTGGGTCGAGATCACCCAACCGGTCACTTTCGCGACAAACATCCGCCACTCCCGCGGGTGTACCCGCTACGTTCAGCCGGACTTAACCGGCAGGCGCCTGTTCCAGCAGTTCCCGCGTCTGACGCGCCACGATCAGCTCCTCATTCGTGGGGACGACCCACAACTGCACGCGACTGTCCGCCGCGCTGATGCACGCCTCGCCCCGCGCCACCGCATTGGCCGCCGGATCGAGGCGGATCCCCAGCTCGTCCAGCCCGCTGCAAACCTGCGTTCGGACGTGGACGCTGTTCTCGCCAATGCCACCGGTGAACACGATCGCCTCGGCGCCACCCAGCTCGACCAGCAGTCCCCCCAGGTGCCGGCGAATGTCCGTCGTAAAGACGTCCAATGCCAACTTGGCCCGGGCGTGGCCCCGCGCCATGGCCTCCTCGAGATCCCGCACGTCTCCGCTTAACCCACTCAGCCCAAGCAGCCCGCTCCGCTCGGCCAGTTCGTCCAGTACTTCGTCCAGCGACTGTCCGGTCCCGGCCATGATGACGGGCAGGGCAAACGGGTCAAAGTCGCCAACCCGGTTGTTGTGCGGCAGCCCCGATTGCGGACTCATCCCCATCGTCGTCGCGACGCTCCGGCGACCACGAATCCCACACAAGCTGTTGGAGCCACCCAGATGGCACGAGATGACCCGGGCCTCTTCCCGTCCGATCAGCTCTGCGGTCCGCTGCGCAATGTACCGGTGACTGGCTCCATGAAATCCCCACCGCTGCACGTGAAACCGCTCGGCCCACTCGTACGGAACCGGGTAGTAGCGGATCCGGTCGGGCACGGTCAGGTGGAACCCCGTTTCAAAGGCCGCCACCAACGGAATCGAAGGGAGCTTCTCGGACAGCAGCCGCATCGCCCGGATATACGGGGGATTATGCGCCGGCGCCACCCGTGCCATCGCCTCCATCGCCGCGAGTACGTCGTCCGTCACCCGCTGCACGCCGCTGATGCGGCCCCCGTGCACCGCCTTGAAACCGATCGCCGACACTTCGGCGGGGTCGCGGAGGCAGCCCTGCTGGGGATCCGTCAGCTGTTCCAGGCATTGCCGCACGGCCGCGGCATGATCGGGGACATGCACCGATCGCTCCTGCCGCTGCCCACCGATCTCGACGACACACTTGCTCTGCGCAGATCCGATCCGTTCAATTCCGCCCCGCGCCAGCTGCCGTTCGTCCGCCATATCGAACAGGCGGTATTTGAAGCTGGTCGAACCGAGGTTGGCCACAAGTATCTTCATGATCTTGTTCCGCGAGACTCAAGTGAGGAACGCTTCCATCAGTCCTTCGGCGGGACGCGGAATCACATGGCTGCCGACCAGCTCGCCGACCTGCGACGCCGCGTGGGCACCGGCTTCCACCGCGGCCCGCACACTCCCCACATCGCCGCGCACGACGGTCGTGACCAGCGCGCCACCGATGTTGATCCGCTTGACGATTTCGACATTGGCCGCCTTGGCCATGGCGTCGGTAGCTTCGACCAGCCCGACCAGGCCCTTGGTTTCAATTAAACCGATTGCGTTCATGAATGGCTCCTGAAAGATTCTCTCGACTGTTGCTCAACGGTGTCTGATCCTGCCGGCCACGAACTCGTGTGCCGCGGCGCGTTACTCGCCGGGGGACGCCCGGGAACGTTCCGCCCCGTCCCCTTCTGGCCCGGATGAGGACTAACCGACGTCGGTCTTCGCGCCGCCGCTTTTGCGGGACGGAGGCAGCACAATGCCCAGATCTTCATGCGGCCGGGGAATGACCTGGACCGCCACGACTTCGCCGATCCGGCCAGCCGCCGCCGCTCCCGCATCCGTGGCCGCCTTCACCGCCGCCACATCGCCGGTGACGAAAGCCGACACCAGTCCGCTGCCGACTTTGTCCCAACCGAGAAACTCGACATTCGCCGCCTTCAGCATCGCGTCCGTCGCCTCAACCAGGGATATGAATCCCTTCGTCTCGATCATTCCCAACGCTTCGTTGGCCTTAGCCATAACTCAAGTACCTTTCTCCGTGTGGAAAAAACTAGTGATGCCGTTATGAGTGATGTCCCGCAGAGCGGCAGCTGCACGCCGGCGGCTGCTGAAACAGCTCGACCTTCTCCGCCTGGTCCAGGAAACAAGCATTCCCTTCGTCCGTGTCGATATGCACCTCGAGCTTGCTGGTCTTGTCCGCCCGCACCAGCAGGTCCTCGAAGACCACCGTGCATCGCGGCGCCTGGATGCGGAGCTTCATCAGGTCCCCGTTCTTCACCCCGTAGTGCTCGGCGTCCCGCAGGTTCATGTGGACATGCCGCGCCGCGCGAATCACGCCGTGTGAGAGTTCGACGACACCGCGCGGCCCGACCAGCACGCATCCCGGCGTCCCCTCAATGTGGCCGCTGTGCCGCACTGGAGCGTCGATGCCCAAGGAGATGGAATCCGTGAATGCCAGCTCGACCTGGCTGCGCGGACGTGTCGGGCCGAGCACCCGCACCGTCGGCAGCATGCGCCGCCGAGGCCCGACCACCATCACCGTTTCCGCCGCCGCATAGAAACCGTCCTGGTACAACGGCTTGTCGGGCGTCAGCTTGTGCCCGGGCCCAAACAAGATCTCGACGTGCTCATCCGTCAAGTGACAGTGCCGCGCCGAGATGCTTACCACCAGATTCGGTGAGTACGGTTTCGCCTCGGCAGGCACCGACGCCGCTGCCCCGCCGGCGCCTCGGACAATCTGCCTCACAATCCGCTCTACCGTCGCACGATCCAACGTTGCCGTACTCATGCCTGGTTCCCTGACTCGTCCACTCCCACTCGTTCACTCAAGTCGCCGAGCTGCCCGCTTGCCCGTCGGCAGGTGCCGACCCGTTACCCTCGTCCGCGCGCGCCACCACGATCGTCACCCCGGCATCCTCCAGACGCCGGCGCCACTCGTCGGAGATCTCGTCGTCTACAACCAGTACGTCCACATCGCCCAGCGGACAAATGTGCGCCAGGCTGCTGCGGCCAAATTTCGTGCTGTCCGCCAGCACGACTACTTCGTCCGCTGCATTCATCATCGCCTTCTCCGTGCCTACCAGCAGGAGATTACTGTTGTAGTACCCCTGCGCATTGACCCCCGCGACGCTCAACATTGCCCGCCGCACATTCAGGTCAGCCAGCATGTGATTCGCATACGGCCCCAGCGATACCCCCGTCCGCGTGTGCACGTATCCCCCGATCAGTACCAGGTCCGCTGTCGAGCTGGCCAGGAATAAACTCGCCACCGGCAACGAGTTGGTAACCACTTGCAGCGGACGGTGCACCAGCAGCTGAGCCAGCTCGTACGTCGTGCTCCCCCCGTCCAGGAGGATCGTGTCCCCGTCCTCGATCAGCCGGGCCGCAGCCGCGCCAATCCGCTTCTTCTGGTCCCATTGAGCCTTCTGACGTTGGTCGAAATGCGCCAGAGCCGGGGAAGGCCCCGTGTAAAACACACCGCCATGCGTCCGCTGCGCACTCCCGGCATCTTCCCAGTAGTCCAGGTCCCGGCGAATCGTCGACTCCGATACCTGCAGGAGCGACGCCAGCTCCGGCAACGACACAAAACCTTTCTGCCGAATTAACTCCAGCAGCCGGGCTCGCCGCTCGTCCGCGTTGGCCAGTGCAGGCATTAGGGGTGCTCAAAATCTTTCACGATCTGACAAAATTCTATCAGAGTATGGCGCAAGCGCTGCTAGAAAGCAAGCAGCTCGTGCGGAATCGGGGGGGAGAGACGGGTAGGGGCAGGCGGAGGATAGGGGGAGGGAAGACAGAGGGCAGGGGGGAAGTATCCCGCAGAGGCCGCAGGGAGCGCAGAGGGATTGGTCGAGCACCTGACTTTCCGCTGCGCTCCCTGCGGACTCTGCGGGATACCTACTCGATGACCACCCGCCGGCCGTCCACGCGCAGTCGCCCCGCCGCGTACATCCGGATGGCCTCGGGA
>JBFWYF010000626.1:0-4942 GCA_050186685.1 Pirellulaceae bacterium | reverse complement strand
CAGGTGGCCGGCGTCGTGGATTTCGGAGGGCAGCGTGAACTTGCGGATGGCCTCGGGTAGCAGGTGGGCGAAGTCGGGGACGGTGACTTTCTCGGGGATCTCCGGCTCGGGCTTTTTGGCGGTGTGGATCACGTGCGGCTCGTGCTCGACCAGCGTCCATTCGAAGCTGCGCTTGGTTCCGTAGACGTCGAAGCTTTCGCGGTACTGCCGCGCCACGTCGTACAGGAACCGCCAGATGTGTGCCGTGACGTCACTGTCCTTGACCTTGATGTGGCACGACTCGACGGCGAACTTGTTGCCGCTCTTCTTGGCGATATCCTCCCGCACCGTGCCCGAGCCGAAGCAACTGACGTACTCCGCCCGTCCGTTGAGCAGGCCCAGGCAGGGGCTGACAACGTGCGTGGCGTAATGCATGGGGATCATTTTCTGCCAGTAGTCGGGCCAGCCGTCCATGTCCTGCGGATGCGACGCGGCGAGGTGCTGGATCTTGCCGAGCTCGCCCTTTTGGTACATCTGCTTGATGTACAGGAACTCGCGACTGTAGACGACCGTTTCGGCCATCATGTACTTGCGGCCGGTTTGCTTGACCAGCTCGCAGATTCTGCGGCAGTCTTCGACGTTGGTGGCCATGGGGACGGTACACATCACGTGCTTGCCCGCCTTGAGCGCTTCCATCGACATCCAGGCGTGGTCGGCAATCGGGCTGTTGATGTGGACGAAGTCGACCTGCGGGTCCTTGAGCACGTCGGCGTAATCGGTGCAACGCTTGGCGATCTTGAAGCGGTCGCCTGTCTTGTCGAGCTTCGCCTTGTCGCGCTGGCAGATCGCGTAGACGTTCGCATCGGGCAGGGCCTGGTAGATGGGAATGAACTCGGCGCCGAAGCCGAGGCCGACCATGGCAACGTTGAGGGGTTTGCTCATCTGGATCAACTCCTGGTGTGTGTCGCGTCAGGCGGAACCGTGCGTGCGATTCCGGCGGCAACAGCCAGCCGCCTATCCGCCTATCTCACCAGACTAATAAACGGCGGGCCACGGTTCTTGTGCGAATCGGACATGTTTTGTTATCTATCGGACAGTATGATTGAAGGGACATGCCCCGACGTTGGACCCGAGAACGCGAACATGCCCAACTCCGGTTTACCCGCGCCCGCGGCTTCGACCGGCCAGTTCCAAGAGGAATTCTTCGCCCAGATGGGCGGCAGGCAGCAGTTTCAGGCGCTTTTCGAGCACCTGCCGGGCGTCTACTTTTTTGTGAAAGATCGGCAGAGCCGGATGGTCTGCGCCAGCCAGCCGTTCTGGGAGCATCTGGGGGCCAGGTCCGAGGCCGAGATTATCGGGCGGATGGACCACGACTTTTTCCCGCCGCACGCGGCCGACCATTTCCGCCGCGACGACGAGTGGGTGATGAGCACCGGCCAGCCGTTGATCGGCCGCGTCGAGCTGTGGTACAACGAGCAGCGCGTGCTGGACTGGTTCGTCACCAACAAGCTGCCGATCCGCGACACGGCGGGCCGGATCATCGGCGTCATGGGCATCGTCCGCAGTTACGAGGGGCAGCGGCGGTCGATGCAGCCGTTGTCGCTGATTCAGTCCACCGTCGACTACATCCGCCAGCATCCTCACGAACGGACGACCGTGGCGGCGCTGGCCCAGCGGGCGGACCTGTCGCCGCGGCAACTGCATCGCAAGTTCCGCGAAGTCTTCGGCCTAAGTGTGCAGGAGTTCCTGGTGAAGACCCGCATCCAGGCGGCCAGCGACGCCCTGCTGCATTCGGACCAGCCGATCGCCCAGATCGCGGCCGACTTTGGCTTCTGCGACCAAAGCGCCTTCACGCAACTATTCCGCAAGCACCTGGGCCTGACGCCGCTACGGTTCCGGCGGAGGTATGGGACGACGCCGGCCGCGTGAGGGTACCGAAGTGGTGTAGCATCAACAGCGGAGCCGCGGCAGTTAGTAGCTCCGGCCGTAATTGGACGCTCGGAAAACGGTAGCGTCGCGTTCGTTCTGTACTCGCCTTGTGCGGGCATCCCGTTGGGGCTTGTGTCTGGGATGGTTGCCGTTGTTTACGGCGGCTTACGCTGCCGGCCCTCCGGTGCGGACTGTTACCGAGCCACTGGGCGAGGCGGACGGCCCTTATCACGCGGAGGTTACTCGTCGTCGTCGGATTCAGCGTCCTCCCGGTCGACTTCTTCCGCCTCGTCATCTTCTTCGTCCGACGATTCACGCTCTTCGTTCACCTCGTCTTCCTCCTCCTCGTCCGCTCCGCCGCGTTCGGCCAGCCGCTCCCGCAGCGAGTTGACCTCTTCGCTCAATGCTTCCTTGTCGCGAGTCAGCTCATCGATCCGCTCGGCCATTTCGCCGACGGTCTGCTTCAGCCGCTCTTGTTGCTCGCTGAGTTGGGCTAGGGTGTCCAGCAGGTTCTGCCATTGTCCGGCTTCCGCCTGCTCGGCGGCCTCGCGGGCTTCCGCTTCGGCGGCCGATTCGCGTTCGGCCTGGCGCTGGGCGCGTCGCGTCGCGGCCTCTTCGATCGTGGCTTCCAACTCGGCGAGGCGGCCGGCGACCTCTTCTTTCTCCGCCATCAACGCGTCCAGGTCGCCTTCGTCCTCCGCCGCATCGTCATCTTCTTCATCGCCTTCGTCTTCATCCGTCTCCTCATCGTCCGATTCCTCCTCCTCGGACTCGTCGCCGTCCTCCGCATCGTTCTCGTCGTCCGACTCTTCATCGGACTCTTCCTCCTCCGCATCCTCGTCGTCTTCCTCCGCATCTTCATCGGCTACGTCGTCGGACTCCTCCTCTTCGTCCGGTTCGCTCTCGTCCTCGTCCCGTTCCTCTTCTTCCGACTCGCCTTTGTCGTCGTCCACCTCTTCGCGCGATTCCTCATTCGCTTCGTCGTCATCCCGCTCTGCGTCGCCGGCCAAGGCCAGTAAGCCGACCTTCACGGCATCGTCGTCCGCGGTCGCCGGCCGGCCGAGCGTCAATCCCAATACAAGCACGGTCAGGCAGCCGATCGCCACCAAGCCACCCCGCCACCACCAGGCACAGCTTCGTTCCAACGGCCTCTCTCGTTCGCACAACATGGTCATTCTCCTGTAGAACTGACTCGAAGACTCGAACACACTTAGCGCGCCCAACTGCGCGTCGCACCGCCGCTGCCATTGCCGGGCCACGGCCAGCAAGTCGCCGACGTACGCCCGCTTGTCCGTGCAGGCGGCCGCCTGGTCGTCGGCGATCAACTCGCGACACAGCCCGGCCCGCGCTCGCAGCCACCAATACAGCGGATGGAAGTAACACAGCGGAAAGGCGATGTTGAACAACAGGTGCCCCCAGGCGTCGCGCTGGCCGACATGTGCCAGCTCGTGCCGCAATACATGCCGCAACGCGCCCGCGTGATGCCGATGGCACAGGCTCCGCGGCAGCAGAATCACCGGTTGCAACAGACCGAATGATAGGGGCCGACCACAACGGTCGGAGATCAACAGCCGCGGCCGACGGCCGATGCCAGCAGGCAGCACGGAAGCGTACAAGCCATTCAACCAGGGGTCGGCCGGGTGGGCGGTTCGCTGCAAACGCCGCAGGGCCAGTCGGCCGATCAGCAACCAGACGATCGCCAGGCCGCTTCCCAGCACGTACGCGGCCGCCAATCGGCGGGTCGTCAGCCAGGGGTTGTTCTCGGCGGCTGTCGGTGCGCTCACTTCTCTCGCCCCCCCGGTACGCGGAATGTTTGGCTCCATCGCCGCCTGCACCGTCCCGGTTCCGGGCGCGGTGCGATCCATCGCGTCAATCGGACGCGTCGTTTCGATCGGCCGCAGCGTAACAGGCCGCAGTGTTACTGGCCGCGGTGCGACAGGCTGCGGCATAACAGTTGGCCGCACGCGCCAGATGGGCCGCCGAACGGGTGCTGGCCGCCCGCCGTCCGTCCGTCTCGAATGATCGATCGGACGCATTGCTATTGGAAGAGCCCGCTGCTCGACGACATGGCTCCGCTCCGCGGCGGCGTCTACGTGATCTTGGTTGCTCGGCGTTGAACTCGGCTGCGCCGCAACGGTCGGTTCCGAATCGTCGGCCGCCATCCAGTCTCGCACGTCCCACCACGCGGCCGCGGGCGAGTAGCGGTCGAACGGCACGCAGGCCAGACCAGCCCACAGCAAGGCCAGCAGCACCGTCGCCTCGCCAATTCGCAGCGCGAGAATCGGCGCGCGAGCTAACCGCATCGCGGCGGCGCCCAACACCAACCAGATCGTCAGACCCAGGGCCAGCAGGCCGCCATGCTCGGCCAGTAACTCGACCAGGCGGTTCATCGGCCGGACCTTCCCTTCGTGGGTCGCCCCTTGGCGGATGTGCGGGCGTCCTTGATGAGCGCCTGCAAACGGTCCAGTTCCTCGTGCGTCGGTTGCCGCAGCGAAAGCGCGCTATGCACCAGTTGATCGACCGCGCCGTCGAACACCCGCTGCAGCAGGCCCGACACCATCTGCCGGCTGGTCTCGGGCCGCTGACTGACCGGTTGATAGATGAACGTTCGGCCGTCCAGGCGATGCCGCACCAGACCCTTGTCCTCCATCGTCCGCAGGAACGCCTGCACGGTGTTCTGGACGATGGGCGCGGTCAGCCGCATCTCCTCATAGACTTCGCGGACAGTGGCCTCGCCCCGGTCCCACAGGACCTTGAGGATCTCCAACTCGCGATCGGTCGGCTGCGGGCCGGCGGCTGGCGACGAATCGGGCATGAAACCCCTCCGCTTGAACGATGAGCTATCACTTAGTGTTCTAAGCTTACCGATTCAAATATTCCGCGTCAAGCGCCTTCACGCAAGATTTCCGATCGCGGTGGTACAATGGCCGGCGACGTAAGTTGACCGCCCGCCAACCGCCGGATTCGACCGCGATGCCCGCCAACTTGTTGCGTAACTTGCCCAGCGTCGGCGAACTGCTCGAGCATCCCCAGT
>JBFWYF010000625.1:0-4954 GCA_050186685.1 Pirellulaceae bacterium | reverse complement strand
GGGACGCGTGCCCGACTCTACTCTCTCCGGCACGATCTTACCCAATCGCACGATCTGGGTGAGTTGACCGAGCTGCGCGCTCCCCGCAGTCTTAGCACGGCCGCGGGCTAGCCGAGCCGCCTCGGGCCATCTGCCGGACGCCTCGTCTCCCACCGGCCGCTCATCGCGCCGTCCTCACCGGGCCGGGGCCGTCCGCAAACAAACAGGATTGTGTGTCTGCTACGGTTTGGACCAGGGTTGTGTGTCTGCTACGGCTTCTGCTACGGCTTGCTCCATAGGCCAACGGGGCTGTGTGTCTGATCTCGCATCCGCGCTGTAAAGAAGGCTGTGTGTCTGCCTGCGGCGGAGCTAGCGGTAGGGAGGGCGGCTTGTCAGCTGGCGATGCCGGTTCACCTGGGCCAAAGCGCGTGGATCCTTCTGCAAGAGCTTGATCAGCTGACTCGCCGTGCACGACAGCCTCTCCGCCGCCTCCGACGCGTCCATGTCACAGGCAGAGAGCACGTCCAGAGCTTCCGCTAATAGCGCGGGAAACTCGACATGCGCCACACTCACCACTAATCGCCCGGCATGACACCGCCGCTGCCATAGATCGCTCGGACGAAACGACCCACCCTCAACCGGCTCCCGAACTCCCAATGCCAAATTCACTCGCAGCCGATAGATCGCCCGCCGCCGATTCTCTTCCTGACTGCGACGCTCACTCGCCTCTCCCTGCACCCCCGTCGGCTGATGCGTGATCACCACCGCCGTCTCCACTTTGTTGCGGTGCTGCCCTCCCGGCCCTGATCGACGCTGCCGACGTACCGCGCAGTCACTCAACAATTTCGACTCGTCCAGCGCCGCAGGGTGCATTTCATCCCTCCACGCCGGTCAAGACCGCTCCCCGCCTCTTCCCGCTCGTGACTTCCGCCCCCGCCGCTCTCACCAACCGCCCATCAGTCCAGGAAACTGCCTTCGTCCAGACGCGACGGCACATACTCCTCCGTCACATAGCTGATGTCCTTGCTGATCAACGATTCCACTTCGAGCTTGAAGCCGTTCTTCAACATCAAGTCGATTTCTTTTTGCCACGCCTTCTTATTGATAAACCACGGATACTGAGCAATCTGCTTCGCACGCTTCACATCCTGATCGTTCAATTTGATCTGTACGCTCGGACTCAGCTGACAACGCTGGAAGTCGATACTACGCAGCCCCAGAAACTTCGCGTCGGGAATGGACATCCGCTTCGACTCGTACGCCAGATTGATGGACCCCTGCTTGAGCACGCTGTAGATGTAGTACCCCCACGGATCGTTATCGAGCAGGCAATACACCGGCAGCTTCAATTCATCGTGCAGGCGATACAGCATGCGCCGCACGCCGCGCGGCGGCTGACCGCTGCCATGCGTCAGCACGCAATTGTGCGACTCCCAGAACCGATCTTCATTGAATCGCTGCCAGACCGTGTCCTTTTCCACGTGCAGGATGAATTTCGCATCACACTTCTTGAACTGAATGATCTCCGGCTCCACGATCGACGGAATGCTGTACCCCCCCGAACCCATTCGGGAACAGTCGATCTCGTCCCCTTTGTCCACCAGGGTAATACGCCCCACCATGGCGCCGCGCGTCTGCGCATACAAATGCAACTCCTCGCGCAGCGCATCCAGCGTCACCTCCAGATCCTCAATGATCGGATCGCTCTCGCTCTGGTCCGCAAACGTCTCTTCCTTTGTCCCCTCGATCGTGTGCTTCAACAGATAGTACAGACCTCGAATGCTCGTCGTCTTCCCCTGCTCGATCAACTGTTTGCAGCCGCTCCCCACCAGCAGCGTCTGCATGTAACTCTTAGCCTGATTCAAATTGAACAGCTCACGCCGGTTCGTCCCGTTCAGCAATTCGATCACGCGCTTCGACGAACTGTACTTAACGTTCGACAGTGACCGCGACCGGATATCCACATACGGTGAACGCCCGCGTTCCGCATGATTGACTACCCCATCCGCCAGCGTGCGTAAGGATCCGAGCGTCTTCTTGTCTTTGGCGGACAGGCTCACCGATGTCGATTTCGTGTCTTTTTTCTTAGCCATAATGTGCAATCAGCGTGAAAACCAACCGAAACTGCAGCAAAGTGTGCCTGGCGAAAGCGCCACGTCCAGAGCACTCCTACCCGTCATTCCGAGCCGCCATGTCAAGGCGTGCCCGGCTCCGCTGCCTCATCCTCCGGAGCAACGATCAGTACGTTGTCGCCAAAATCCCCCTCGTCCTCCTCGATCTTGCGCCCGCGATCGTCCATGCGTATGTCGGCCTCAGACGTTTTCTTCCTCGCCACTTGCAACAGCCGATCGTAGAGTCCATTGCGATCACACCCGTTCAACTGGCTGACCGCCCCCGCGACCTCCTTCAAATACCGTAGAAAGATCTCGCGCCGCTCTCCCTCCTGCTTCACCCGGTTACGCCGATTGAGGTACATCGCGAGCTTTCGCCCGACCGCCTGCAACCCCAGCCGCAACTCCTTCAAGATTTCCGGATAACCGGCAATCGCCTCTTTGGATTCACTTGTAAAGGGAACCCAGACACTGGCGACATGCACCATGACCGTAACTGGCCCGGAAGCCAGCTGCCCCCGTGATTGCGACAAACCGTAGCTGCGCCAATTATTGCCAATGACCGACTGCGTGATGGCACAGGCCGCGGGTTGGAACTGCAGCGGCACTCGATTGGCAAACCGCAGAACCTGCATCGTCTGGCCTTCGGACAAATTGACGTTTCGCATGGCGGCGTGCAGCCGCCCGATTTCCTCTTTGCTAAGCTTGCCCGGAGGCTGGCGTGACCCCAGCTTCGCTTCGTCCACGATCCGATCCGCACCGTCACTCCCGATTCCATCAAACGAGTTCATCAAGAACTGGCGGATCGTGCGGGCATCGCTCTCGGACAACATCTCGACAAGGGTCTCAAGCGAGACCTTCTGCGCCGTGCTCGTGCCGCCGTAGGCCAGGCCGACCTCAATCAGAAACGGATTGCCCCGATACACCGAGGGCGGACGTGTCGCCGCACAGTAAAACTCACCCGGCACGACATGGTGCAACCCTTTGAGAATTAACGCTTCGCCAATCGGCGAAATGCAATCCGTGGCCGGCGGATTGATGCGAGTCGACTGGATGGCCTGATACAGCGCATCTGCCTCCTGGCGACCAATTCGCTTCGGATTCGAACGCGTGCTGATCTTCGCCGTACCGCACACCTTTTTGGCCGTAGCCGACGTCACCCGTGAAAACGACTCGCTCAGAAACTGCGAAATGGTCCCCGCATGCGTGTCCTTCAGCATGGTGACCAGCCGCCCCAGTTCGACTCCATACGGATGCGGCTTGATCTCTTTGGGCTCCGGAGGGAGCTCCACCGTCGAACGAGGGTAATGGGATTCGTTGCCCTCGGGGTCGAGGTAGTGAATGGTAACGTGCGGGTTCGCAATCGCCGTCTGCTGAAGGTACTCGTCGACGCTCCCTCTGCCGCGTACAAAACGCCCTTCGAGTTCAATTGTCACCCGCGTGCCGCTCTTGACCTCCGGCGGCGTCTTGCCAGCCCCCAACTCCGCCTCCGACAGCGCGTAATGACTGACCCACTCGATCTCGCGGTCCGCTATGTATTTGTGCCCCTTGTCACCCGGCGGGATATCCTCGCCCTCTCCCTTCCCGTTGATGATCTCAGGCAGATTCCGCTTCGTATCAATCTGGATCTCGAAGTAATGGGCCGGCTTACGGGGCGAAGTCCTGGAGATGATTTTGATCGGCTTACCCGTCGTGAGCATGCCGTACATGCCTGCCGCGCTGATACCAATTCCCTGCTGCCCCCGGCTCATCCGCAACCGGTGGAACTTCGAACCATACAGCAACTTGCCGAAGATTAACGGAATCTGCTTCTTGACGATGCCCGGTCCGTTGTCCTGCACCCCCACCTTGAACCGGTTATTCCCCGTGCTTTCGATGTGTACCCAGATTTCAGGTACCAGCCCCGCCTCTTCGCAAGCGTCCAGCGAGTTGTCGACGGCTTCTTTCACCGTCGTCAGCAGGGCCTTACGGGGGTTGTCGAAACCGAGGAGATGCCGGTTCTTGGCGAAGAATTCGCTGACCGATATATCCCGCTGCTTCGCGGCCATCGACTCGGCGGTCATCCGCCGACGAGGTTGCGATTGGCCGTTCGACTCCGATTCCACCGCTTCCCGGCCGTCTCCGCTGCCGGCTTCACCGCTCGTCTCCACTTCCCCGTCATCCTCGCGACGCATTCCGCGCGATCCACTCCGGGTCAACTCACTGCCGTGGGCGGAATGTCCGTTTCCTTGAACTTTGTGACTCGTCATCGTTTCCGTCTTCTGTCGACTAGAGGGACAGCCGATCCTGGCCATCCCATCACTCCCCGCCCAGCCCCCGGTCGGTCCGCACCTCACCGCGAAACTCACCCCACCGGCGACTGCCAACCCGCGATCCAACCTCGCTTCCAGTCGGACGACGCCCACCCGACTCGGTCCGGCGCGCCAGAAGTCGGCCGACCGTCAAACTGCGTCGATTATAGCGACTTTGCCGATGGCGACCTATCCGTGTTCTTCCGACTCTTCCGCAGATCAGTTCCAGCTGTGATACCGAGCAAATAAAGTTTCACCCCGGCTACTGCTACCATCCGACAATCGTAGTAGGCCGGCAGCCAGGAGCTTTGCAGGGAATTTTTGCAAACCTTGTGCAGTTCAGGCCGTGCGCCCTCCCGCCCTGCTTCCCGCCTTGATCGCCCCCTGCCACCACAAGGAGCACTGAAATGCCTTCGTTGCGCCCCCTATCCGTCTCGCTCGTACTCGCCTCCATCGTCGGCGGCCTCTGGCTCGTGGACGATGCCCGTGGCGGCGACCGGCATAACCCCCAACCGCCTCCTCCTACTCCTCGGACTACATTCCCGCATGCCAATTTTGAAATCATTGAACTGA